>NC_016791.1:477500-777500 GCF_000244875.1 Clostridium sp. BNL1100 | reverse complement strand
CAGTTATTACCCTTTTTGACCCGTCAGAATACTCTATTACTAGCTTCTCATTATAGCTTCCAAACTCAGAACAGCCAAGTATACTGATGTATTGTGCATTTATTTCCGGTATACAAATTACCTGAGCGTTACAACTTATGTTATCAGGCTGAGCTGGTAAATAGCTGTAATTAAAACAGAAATCACCCTTTTTCCATTCCTCATTTACCACTAAATCCTGGAATATATAGTGTGTTCCTTCTCCTGTAATATCAGCTCTGGAATCATCCCTCAAGGTATTTTCAAAAGCCTGATTGTTATAATGTTCTGTTATATCTATAAAATAATTGCTCAGCTTTTTTTCGGATTCGCAGACAACTAAAGTCTTCATAAGGTTCAGGAGTATTTTATCTCCTTCGGCAACCATTTTGCACAACTCATCTTTTCTCTCTTTACTTATTGTATCACAGCGGCGACTGGCCTTGCTAAGAGCATTTATTGCTTTGCTTCTAATATTTTCAACCTTTTTTTTCGTGTCCTGTAACCGGGCAAGATCAAGACTTTTATTTATGCACTGCTCGTAAAGTATATGGAATATAGGCTCCAGACATCCGTGGAAACGCAGCCTGTTAAATACAATATTGTTGTCAAAATCCTTAGTTCCATCAAAATTTTCTATTATATTTATCAATTCGTTTTTGTCGTCCATCATGGATAATGCAATACTAATGGCTTTGTTTGTATCAAGATTCACCTCTTCATTCTGATATATACTGTAAATACTGTCCGCACACGAGGCTAATTCCCTTCGGAATTGTTTGTTTGAGTGCTCCCATATTACTTTCAGCATGTCAAAAGTAATATGAAGCGGAAAGAAAGCGTTTTTATAAGTATCCAAAATGTCTTTATAAAGCTGATCTTTAATACAAAATGTTTTGTTTGACTCATTAAACTCATTCACAAGTAATCCGTGATTAAGCTTGAAACCCATATTTTTGTAATACACGTTGTAAAATAGTGAATTATATTTTACAACCATAATAACAGGCCTGCCAAACAAAATTTCCTCGGCTGTCATAGATATTACATCCTCAGGGGTACATCCCCTACAATCAATTTTTTTAAGCTCCAAGCCCAATTTGCATAGGATTTTGTTGGAATAGTCTGACGGATCGCACTGCGAGTAATTTTCATAAGCTCCTGCAATACTATGTAAAAAGCAGTAATAAAAATAGTTGTCATGGTTAAAATAACCTGTCGCTGCGGCAATCGGAGATTGTATGCAGTCAACATTCTTATAATCAAACCCGTTTTTATACAGGTCAATATCCAGGGCCTTCCCCATTTTACTCCCACCTTCTTTTTGTCATCTATAATACTAAATTCCAAGTTTCTGACTTACTACCTTTTCCAACTTGTTTAATGTATTCAGATTATCCAGCAATAGTTCCTCATCATCAAAAACAATATGTAATCTATCTTCCAGACTAATAATAATTTCGATAAAATTAACTGAATCGACGCCTACCCTGTTAAGGTTTTCATCTACCGATATGCTGTTTACTTGTTCAGTTTCAATATTTAAAGCTGAGGCAATTACAGCAATAATCTGTTCTTTTATTTCCATAAAACATATCCCCTTTTATATTATTTTGAGTAAGCTTCCATAATCTTATCAAGCTCAGAATTAAGTATACTGACTTTCTCCCATGATTTAGAGACTATTAATGCAAAAGCTCTTCCAACACAATAGTCAGCGCTGTCGTGATGCTTATACGGAAGTGTACCGGAGGTGTAAACAAATATCCCTTCCTTAGTGTCGGGGTTTATTAACAATCCCTCTTTATCCAGCTTGCTGCATATATCGGTATAGTTCACCGGTTTTTCAGGAGTTAGTCTGAAGTACCTTGACAGTATTTTTTTGTCCTTCAAAATATGATTTACAAATGAAATATAAGTAGATAATGTAAATCGACCGTTAATTTCAATTATAGGAATACATACATCCTGTTCTGTGATAATTGAATCAATTCCGGCTACTCCGGTAAAACCTGTTTCATACAAATATCTTCCTATTTTTTCCCCATATTCCACATAGCTGTCAAGAACTCTTTGCTCCAGTTCAGGCGGCATTTTTGAGCCAATGTAAACTGTATCTCTCAGTAACTGTTCTTTAATAGAAAAGACAGCTACCTGTCCGTCAGGGGAAACGTATATCTGGTAATTAATATCCCCTTTCTTGTCATACCAGCCCTCCACAAGCCATTTACTGTCTGTCCTACCCCTGGAGAACCGTGCTATCATCCTTATGCTTGATTCTAACTTTTCCTTGCTGTCCACTATGTATAAACCCTTGCCTGACGCACCCTTTGGCTCTTTTATAATCACTTTGCTAAAGAACGGCTTGTTATTTGTCAGTCTTTCATATTCTTCCCGGATTTCGTCGGCAGAACTGCACACCCTGCCTTGGCATACAGTTAACCCAAGCTTTTCAGATATTTCTCTGTTAAATATCTTGTCATTGATTTTTGCATTAATATGAGAAGGTGCACCCATTATCCTCATGCCTGTCTTTTCGGCAATTTCCTCTTCAAGGTGAGTGACTCCATACGGAACGAAATACAAATCATTGTTTTTTTCCGCTGCCTCTTTTAATTTATTCAGTAAATCTTCATCTTTTAGTACCAACTCTGATATAGGTGTTAACAAATCAGCATTTTCAGGACATAGGATGGTCGGGATAAAAAAACCCATTTTTTTCAAATTTTCCAGATAATCTTCATTAGGCATTTCACGAAGAATAATAATATCCTGTTCTCTGCATAGGAGAAGATTCATTTCTTCCATACGGTTTACGGCAATGTCCTCCTGCCTGTTAACAACCCCTGTACTCAAGTTACTCCAGTATTTTTCCGCACCTATATTGCAAAGCCATACTATGATTCCTTTGCTTCTTTCTGTTGTAAGAAGGCTTATTAAGTTAAAACCGTTTTCCATACATTTTAAAGAAGATTTTTATCCAGAGGCTTTTGTCTTAGCATAAAATCTTCTTTTTCCCACCTTTCTCTGAGAATATATGTTCTACCTTCATAATACTGAACCTCAGCCGGTAGCGGATGACTCAGGAAAAGTCCCGGACTCTGTGTTATTCCATAAGCTCCTGACTTTTCAATAGCTACTATGTCTCCTGCAAAAGCTTCGGGCAGCATAACATTCTGACCTATAACGTCTGTTGGAGTGCATAGAGGGCCTACTACATTTACCTGTTCTTCATTGCTTGACTTATTGAGAATATGCATTGGAAAATTATTTCTAATATGCCTTCCAAGGAAAGCAGACGACGCATGCTGGTTTGAACCACCGTCACACACCAGATATTTTCTCCCCTTACATTCTTTCCTATATAGAACTTTTGTAAGATATGTTCCCGATTCAGCCATAAGAAATCTTCCGCTTTCTACAAAAACCTGTGTATCAGAAAGTCTATCCTTGTATTTATCCCATATTTCACTAAATTCATTGCGGAGTATGTCCATATCCAGAGTACTGTCATCCTTGAAATAAGGAACACCAAAGCCCCCGCCAAGGTTTAGGAACTTGAGATTAAAACAGTATTTTTCCGAGGTATCCAATGCAAGCTTTATAATTTGCTCCATACTCTGAACAATACTATGGGCATTTAGCGCCTGTGTCCCTGTATATATATGTATCCCAATTACATTAAGGTTTGCCAGCGTTTTCAATTCATTGAATACGCTCCCCATATGAATCTGATCTATCCCGAATTGAGAGGCAACGCCTGACATTTTAATACCGGAGCCTGCAATGTCAAAGTCAGGATTTATCCGTATAGAGATGTCTACTACCCTACCTTTTTGAGCTGCTATTTCATTAATTGCTTCTGCTTCTTCCAGACTTTCTATATTGATGCTGTAAATGCCTGTTTCCACAGCATATTTCAATTCTTCATATGTTTTTCCGGGACTGGTAAAAATGATTTTATCAGGTGAAAATCCTGCTGTAAGTGCAGTGTGCAATTCTCCGGAAGATGCCGTTTCAATACAGCTGCCAAGTTTCTTGAACAACTGGCATATTCCCATAAGGGGGTTTGCCTTCATAGAATAAAATATCCCAAATTCTTGGGGCAGACTTTTCTTGAGCAGTGTATACTGAGATATGATTTTTTCAGTATCATAAACGTAGACAGGCGTTCCATATTTGGTTGCAATATCTATGAGTATTTTGTCGTTCATATGTCCCTCCTATTCTGTGGCTGCCAAAGTATTATTTATAATTTCCACTATTGCTTCGGCATTATTGTGAATGTAAAAATGCCCACCGTCAAAGTTATAAAATGTACAGCTTTTTTCAGTATACTGTTCCCAGTATTTCATATCTTCAATGGCTGCCAGTTCGTCATTTGTACCCGAAAGCACAGAAATATTAATATCAAATTTCTGTATATCGGGATTATGACCATATGTCTCCAGAATTGTGTAGTCTGCACGAAGAGTATTAACAGCGTTTTCCACCAATCGTGTATACTTCAAAAGCTTTTCAGGTATTCCTCCCAGACTTACTGCTTCCTGTATCAACCCATCATCAGATAATAAATGCATATTCTTTCCCTGCTTTTCAATGCAGGGAGGGTATCTTCCCGAAAAAAATACATGCCTTGGTAATTTCAAACCCTTCTCATAGAGTCTGCATATCAATTCATAGGTTATTATACTCCCCATACTGTGGCCGAAAACAGCATACTCACTGTCACGTGTTTCATTTTCAACAATACTTGCTATATCCTCCACAGCCTCCCCCATACTTTTATAAAATGGGTCTTTAGCTCTTTTAGACCTCCCCGGGAGTTCAATGGGGCAAAGCTTTATGGAGCTGTTCAAATAATTTCTCCATCTTGCATATACATCTGCAGAACCTCCTGCATACGGTAAACAAAACAGTTTAATTTCTTCCATCTTATGCCTCCTGTTTAAAGCTTAATTCAAGAAGCTTTTCAACTGCACGGCTTTCGGTTTCTTTTATGAGTTCCAGTTGCCTGCATATATTGGTCATAATGTCCTTGTTTTTTGTTAAGGTTAAACGAAGGGACAAATTGGATACGATTTCCCATTTCGCTGAAGAATCCTTAAGACATTGGCAGATTTCCTCTATATCATGAACCATTGCTGATATTTCCTTGAGAAATACCACATACCTCGTCCTGCTCCTTGACACGAGCTTAAATGCCGTATTGTAATACCTTAAAAGAGAAAATAATTCATCATCGGGCATAGTGTACCTTTTGAATATTAAATCCCTTGTGAATGTCTCCAATGCCGGCAATCCGCATCTACATCCCAGAATATCCTTTTCGCCCTTCATCCGGGTCAAGCTTTCGACTATAATGTTTTTCCAGCTGTCATTACTTATTTTAAAGCTGTCTTCCTTGCTGATTTCCATCCACATATTCCTGATAGGCTTTGTAAATGAACCCTGATCGTTATCGGATTTTCTTGCACATATTAAATCTTCTATAGACATCCTCCCGTCAAAATCACTTTTGGAAAGACCGTACTTGTCGAAAATTTCAACATATCCCTCTTCCTTGTTATATCCGGTTACAATAACGGCATGTGCCCCATGAGTTTTATGGTAGGCACTGTGATAACTCATATGGTACATGTCTACAACTGTTATCACAGGGATTCCCGTGTCTATCAGTTCAATAAGCCTCTCGTGAGCTATATGGGGGTTGTCTTCAACATATAATGAAATTTTAATTTTGTTGTCTGTCGATTTTTGTACTTCACTTTTGTCATGTCTGCCATAATGTGTAACTGCCGGAAAGTAGACGTATTCAAGGGAAGTGTTCAGCTGTTCCTCAGAAAACTCGAAAGAGCGTGAGGGTTTATGTAAATAATTTAAACCTATATACCCTGTATCTTCATCATACATAAAAGACAGGTAATCCGCCAAAATCAACTCCGGTTTCAACCCAAAGTGTGCTATAAGTGCTCCGTATGCATTCTGAAAACAGTCATTTACGTAAGGTACAAAGTATCGAGGTACTCCGTCAATTGAGCGGCTTAAAGTATTCATATATCTCCCTTCTGCCTGAAATGTAATCATTCACGCATTTTACTACAGTATCTGTATCTTCATTGACAGTAATAATATTGGTTTCATTTTGGATTGTTTTGCTGTTGAACAAAAACAAGTATTCTCTCCTTAGTTTAGTCAGGTAATAAAGTTCCTTGTTTTTCAAAAGCTTGCTTTCCCTGATGAGCTTATTTGTGTGAAATAGGTCTTTTCCTCTTTTTTTAATTCTTTTATCACACACTTCAGGGCTTACATCCAGAAAGAACACCATGGCGGGCTTTATAACAAGCCTGTGCAAGAATCCTCCAATTGTCCCCCCTGCCCCGTTTACACTATCACGGGTCAAACCTGTATATATGTATCTGTCAGCAATTAAAACATAATTTTTCTTTAAAAGCGGAACGACTTTAAAAAGGTAATCTATAAGAAAACTAACCCATTGAAAAAAGCTGTAAATCCCGGGTGTCAGTAATTTTCTGGAGTCAATTGCTTTAATTATGTTTCTTATTACCTTATTTGAATTCCATTCCAACACACTTGTTTTATATCCATTATCGGTCAGGTACTTTCTGAGAACCCTTACACTCTCGCTTTTCCCGCAGCCGCTTATTCCCTCGAATACTATCAACATACCGTTCACGCTTGATGTACTTTTTTCTTGTTGCATAAGCCTTCACATCCATAAATTTATTTATGTAAACTTAAATAATATTGCTTTAAGTGAAGAACCTCATGTAACGCATTTCTGCCATTCTACAAGCTATTTCTGAACTTATAGCTCTCTGTGTAGTCAAGAGCAGCTTTTCTGCCTTTTACAAGGTTTTCATGGAGCTCTCGCAATATTGCCATAGAGAAATCCGTCTCTTTCCAAGCATTGTAAGTAATTCCGTAGCCAAGTTGTTGCCACAGTCGGGTGTTCTTTTTTTCATGCTCGCCAAAGGGTTCCAGCATTATCATTGGTGTTGCAGAAGATATTGAATCCATAAGGGTTCCGGCACCCGGCTTTCCAATTATTGCCTTTGTATTCTCTGTAATATCAAAAAGCTCATGATATTCTTCTTTATTTTCAAATACGGGCTCTTCATCAGGTATTATCTGTGCTAAGGGCGGAAACTCATAAATGCCTTTTTCATTTTTATTCCAGGCTCGCCATGAAGGGTCAACCATAAAGCATCTGTCTACTTCCTTTTTTCTTGAAGCTTCCTGAATTTCATACAGTACAATATCCAACTGAAAACCTTTCTCCTGCAGTTCGGGGATTTTCCCCTGATAGGTTCCCATTCCCCAGCCTCCTCCATGGATAATAAATCTCTCTGGCCTTTTAAGGAATGGGATTGGTTCTTCATTTACAATTGGAATCTGGAACTGAATTTGACTGTTATCAAAATCGTACAACCAAACTTCTTTATAATTAAGACCATAGTCCGGCTTATACTGCTGAAGGCTTTTCCATGATGGAGGCAGATCGCAGTCCACATACAGTATTTCTGCATTAACAGCTTCAGGTGCTATCCTTGCACTGTATTCGTCGATTATGTGAAGCCAATGCCCCGACAGTACTATGAAATCCCTTCTGTTTTCTTCCGCCCAGCTTTTCAACAGCTTATCTGCAAGCTCATTGTCAATACTCTGACGAATATCCATAGGCATTCTTGCAGACATTAAAGCGACGGCAAAATTACTGTGATATGCTTTCCGGCTCTTTTGTATGCCATCCCTCTTATCTTTTGAAATAAGGTTCTCGAATACTTCTATCTCAGTAGAAACTCCCTTTTCCCGTAATCTACGGTCTATAAGAAGTCCCGGAATATACAACCCAAGTCCAAAACCTGAGCAGAGTATTGTCACTTTTCTTTTTTCCATAGGATTCAACTCCTTGGCATATAGTTGTAGTGCCTTTAATTATTTCAAGACTGGCCTTCGCCGAATTTTGCATCAAGGAACCTATTCATACCCGTAGCTTTGCTCTGATCTATATTCAGAATTCTGTTAACATCAAAAAGCCTTGTAAAGAAATCATATGGCCACTTTGACGGTTCTTTATTTTCAATTGCGTACTCATCAAGATAAGAAAGGTCCTCAGGCATGAAGCTGTCCTTTACAAACTGTGGTACTATCTCTCCAAACATAAGCTCTATATAATAGAAGTTATAGTAAACAATTTTTTCTAATTTGTATTCTTTAACTCTCTCTACAAGCAGGTTCCAGTCAATCTGGTCATAGAATTTGCGTATGTACATAAATAAATCTGCAAACTTGTAAATCTTAAGGTCTTTGAGGCTGGCTATCCATATCATAAGGCATGCTTCTTTGTACAAATGGCAGCTAAGTTGAATAATATTATCTATGTAGTCCAACATGTAACCCTTTGTATTATTTATTTCAACAGGTACTGCTCTCTGTATAAGGTCTTTTGTCATTACCTTGTAAGGGCAGTTGCCTTTCCATAGAATGTCATGGTTTACGTCAACTTCAACAAGCTTTGCGAACTTGTTATCGCTGAGTTTAAGGAACTGGTGTATTTCATGTGTTGCCATCTGGTGCAGAACTTTTTGTTTTCTTGGTACTTCTACTATTTCATCCTTCTCCTCGTCGTAATTGCCCTGTATATAGCCAAGATCTTCAAGAGCCTTTACTACAGTGCCTACGTCATCCAGATTCATAAGCATATCCAAGTCATTGAATATTCTTGATTCGATTGAAGGATATACTATACTTGCAAGGAGGTTTCCTTTTAGAACAGGAACTACAAGATTATACTTTTCAAACTCCTTGAGTATTTCTGATAGCTTCTCCAGATAGCAGTTGTTTCTTTCACCAAACACTGCCCACTGAGTATCCATAAGTCTTTGAAGTTCTTTTTCCATTGAATCGTAAAGATTAAATTTCTTGAGGTTGTACCGGAACATAGGCAAGGTTCTATGTGTAATCATCTGGTATATTGCTTCAGACCAGTCAACACCGCCATCCAGCATTTTTTTTAGCTCATCGCCCTGTGAATCATTCATTTCAACCGCAGTAAGTAATACAAGCTGTCTTTCCTTTGATATTTCTTCTCTTTTCATTGACATTTCCCCCTGTCATTTTTTTAAGCTTTGGTATAATTCTTTTACATCCTTTTTACTTATTTTCCCTATTGCATTTCTCGGTATTTCCGATATTATGTATATTTCCTTTGGTACTTTCCTGTCTTCAAGCTGTATGTTGCACCATTTGTATATATCCTTTACTTCTGCATGACAGCCCTCTTTTAAGACAACCATGGCAACAATTTTCTGTCCCAGTTTCTCGTCATCAACACCTATTACGGCGCTTTCCTTGATTACCGGATTTTTAAGCATAACTTCTTCTATATCTATTGGATATGCTCTGCTTCCGCCCTGCATAATCATATCATCATTCCTGCTGAGTACGAAGAAACGTCCTTCTTCGTCCTTATAGCCCAGATCTCTTACACGGAAGCCCTTTTCCCCAAGAACTTCTGTTGTTAGCTCAGGTGAATTATAGTAGCCATCCATCATGTAATCGCTGGTTATGTATAGTTCCCCGATTTCGCCTACTTGGGCTTCACTTCCGTCTTCCCTGTAGATTTTTACCCCACAGCCTCTCATAGGCTTTCCGATTACACAAGGCAGAGTTGTTACATCTTCGTGTTCACCGAAGGTTACTCTGGCTGATGCCTCAGATGTGCCATAGGCATTGAAAACTCTTGCTCCCGGGAATGCTTCAGCTGCACGGCGGTAAATTGTCATTGGATTTACCATTCCACCGATGAGAACTCTTTTAACTGAGCTGATATCATAATTTTTTAACTGAGAATACTCGAGAATTTGTAAAAGCATTGTTCTCACTATGTAAAAATTAGTTGCCTTATACTCCTGAACTGCCTTCAAAAATATTGCCGGATGGAACACATTGTTCAGAAGGATAATTCCTCCTCCTCGGCTTATTGCCATGAGCACGTCGCCTGATATTGGGCTTGCCTGTGCAAGGGACCTTGGCAGGATAGTCCGTTCATCACTGGTGAAACCCAGATGCTCTGCAACCGCAAGTGCATTTCCTACAATTGCATGATTTGAAAGTACTATTCCCTTTGGTCTTGAAGTAGAGCCTGACGTAAAGCATATACCGAAAGTATCTTCTTTTACATCAGTAAGCTCACGTTTATCCTTTTTGAACTCATGTTTTTCAAATGTACCGTTTTCCTGTAAAACAAGTACTATCCTTATGTTCATCTTTTCAATGCCATCTTGAATAGAGTTATACCCTTTGGGATCTGTTATCAGAAGTTCAACATCTGTGTAGTTTATAAGATCTGTAAGGGTATCTCCCTTGAATTGATACGAAAGTGATACAAAAACCTTTTTCTGCCGGTTTAAACCCAACATGCTTGTAATGAATTCGGTACAATTCGGTAAGTAGATTCCGCCGATCTTGAAATCCCAACCTTCAATAATTGTGCAAAAGTCCAAAACCTTTTGGTATATCTGGCCATAAGTAAATTTATTGTCATTATATATAAGTAATATATTATCTCTATACTTCTCACAGCTCTCGTTAAACAGATTCCATGGTGAGTATTCAATTTCTTTCACTTAAGTCGCTTCCCTTCTATTTATTTAGGCTTCTGCCTTGCAGATAGCCTTCCAGCCTTTCCACAATACTGCTCTCCAATTCACGGATAATATCAAGTTGATTTACCAAATCATCAATCATATCCAGCGACTTCCTTATGCCAAGCTTTAAAGCAATACTGGAACAGATATCCCAGTGTTTTGAAGATTCCTCCAATGAAACATGCAAGCCCGGTACAGTTTGTTGCGGTAACAGAGAACTGATTTCTTTAATAAATACACTAAAGCGTTTCCTGCTTCTTGAAATATTTTTCAGGCTGCCATTCAGATACACCCTGTACCAGTACACTTTTTCATCATCAAGCTTTTCATTTTTCTTTTCCAATAAACTATTTGAAAATAGCTTAATTGCATCCAAGCCGCATTTATGTCCGAGAACTTCTTTTTGGCCTTTCATTCTCTGGCAGCTTTCACTTATAACATTCAGTAATTTTTCTTCTGTAACTTTGAATTCCTGATCTGAGCTTATTTCCATCCATAGATTACGAACCGGTCTTTTTTGTGTCGCATTTACTCCCGGCAAGGGATTATCCGACATTCTCCCCAAGTTGACCTCATCTATAGGCAGTATCCCGTCAAATTCACTGCTTGACAGCTTATACTTATCAAACAGGTGAAAATAACCTTCTTCTTCGTTATATCCGGTAAATACCACACAGTGCAAACCATGTTCCTTTCCGTATGCCCTGTGATAATTCATATAGTACAAATCAACAGCCGCAACTACGGGTATTCCGTTATACAGGAGTTCCTTCAATCTTTGATATGCCACATCAGACTTGTCCTCTATGTACATGTTGATGTGAACCCTGTCTTTGTACCTTATATCAACATTTTTTACTGCTGCCTGGCTGTATAAGGTTGTTGGTGGCAGGTATACAAATTCAAGGGATGTATTCAGTTCATCTTCTGTAAACTCAACCGTTGTATTGGGCCTGTAAAAATAGTTCACTCCAACATATCCGTTTTTACAGTCATACATGAACGATAGATAATCAGCAAGAATAATGTTGGGATTCATTCCCATATGTAAAAGCACGGCAGAATAAGCATTATGGAAACAATCATTTACATACGGCTCAAAGTATCTGGGTACATTGCCCATTTGTTTTATCATAGTCACCTGTCCTATCACTGTGTATTCAGGAATTCAATATATTATCAACATAATCAGTTATAGAATTCACTGTTGAAAAGGTTTCATAGGTTAGAGAGCTGCTATCAAAGGTTATTCCAAAAATATCCTCGATTTCAACCAGCAGCTCTACAAGAACTATTGAGTCAACTCCATAGTTGTCTCTTAAATCACTGTCTGCCACCACATTTTCGTTATTAAATTGTGCAACTCTGCTTACAACCTCACAAACCTTGCTTTCTATTTCCTGTCTCTGCATAAGTTTTATACTCCTTTAAAATATTTTACTTGTACCTCTCATTTACTACCTTTATTCTGCCTTCAACCTTCGCTGAAACATCACCCTTTTCTTTTATGTATTTAGCAAGAACATCTTTCAGAAGCTCGCCCTTGCTTAGCAGCTTTCCTTCCTTCAATTCATCGTATCCGTCTCCGCCGTTATACAGATAGTCATTTGTTGCAACTTTGTAATACTTTTCTCTGTCCAGCGGTTTACCGTTCAGTGTAATACTTACAAGCCTTTTACCGGCAGGTTTTGATGCGTCAAACGTATACTTTATACCTGAAACCTGCAGGAAGCCTCCATTGGAACCTCCGTCAGGGTACAGCCTTATACCTCTTTCAACTGCGGTGTATATGTTTTCTCCCTTTACCTCTATTGTGACAAGTGAATTGACAAATGGTAGGGATTTTCCAATCGTGTACAGATTTATGTTTCCAGCTGGAATACTTTCTCGTATTCCTCCCCCATTCATAAGGGTTAATTCCGCACCGGCGGTTTCACGCATTGCATCGCAAAGCAAATTAGCTAAAGTTGTTTCTTTGCTCCTCACGTTATTTCTGAAACCGTCAAGCTTTTCCTTGGTCTTTCCTACAACTTCTTTGGAGGCTTCAAGGGCTATTGCATGATATTTCTCTGCCACCTTATTTACAACCGGATCAACTTTTTCCTTTTCTTTGGTTCTTTTAACGCTCCATACTACCTTTGCCAGCTTTCCATCTTTAAAGTACATATCTGCCAACCCTACGTGGGTACTGTATCCTCCGGCCTCAACCAGATATGTATTGTTGACCTTTTCAGCCTTTTCATATAAAAAGTGGTGGTGTCCGCACAGAACTAAGTCTATGCCGTCAACTTGCTTTACTACTTCTCTGTCTATGTCATCCCCAAGATGTGATATAAGTACTATTGCATCCACCTTATCCTTGAGTGTTGTTACCATATTCTTTGCAATTCTTACAGGGTCTTCAAGGGTTACACCTTCAGTATCCCGTGAATTTGTATTTATAAGGGCATTTTGTTCCGTCATTCCGAATAAGCCTATTTTTTTGCCCCCAACTTCTACAATTTTGTACTCTTGAAATGCAGGTTTTCCATCTTTGTAAATATTTGCTGAAAGAATTGGAAATTTGAGTTCGTCTTTGATTTGAACCAGCCTGTCATAACCAAAGTTAAAATCATGATTACCCGGTGTCATTGCATCGAAGCCCATTAAATTGGCTACTTGTACAACTCCTTCACCCTTATTTATATTGGCTTCGTTGGTTCCGTGAAACATATCTCCGGAATCCAGAACCAATGTATTCTTATTTTTCTCCTTTATACCGTCTATCAAATGTTTCATTAACGGCATACCCATCATTACGCTTACGTCATCCAGAGAGTAATATCCCCCTGCTTCCTCATCGAAGATAATATGCCCGTGTATATCTGCGGTACTGACGACGCTTACTTTTTCATCGTAATAGCCTACGCTTTTAAGCAAATCATTAAAGTTAACATATTTTACCGTAAGAAATGCTGCTATCCCGAATACAAGTACTCCTATAACAATCAGATTTTTATAGCTTTTCAAAACAATAATCCCCCTTTAGTCTATCTCATCACATCGCTGTACCTGTACTGGAATACCGGCTTACACCTTTTTTCCAAAATGCATATACAAGTAAAAACATTATTACGGCAACCACCGGTGTCATATAGAGAAAACCGTTCCAATATGAAGACATTTCACTTTTTTTTAAGAAATATTGTGCAGGAAAAAAGTTTACGAAAGCGAAAGGAACTACAAACATGAGCAGTTTTTGTATGATACCCGGATAAAAGCTCAACGGATAGCCGGAAATTCTTCTGGCATTAAAGAATATCATATTCCTCAGATTGTCAACCTTGTATGTCCAGAAGCTGAAGCAGGCAGAAAACAAGAATATTGAGGCCTGTATAACTGCCCCTGTCAATAGAACCACTATGTAATAAATAATATTTTTTGCATTCCAGTCTATTCCTACTGAAAATGCAGTGTTCACAAATAAGATTATACCCACTATTCCGTGACCGAGAGCTGCGCTCAAATCTATCCTTGACGCAACTATCTGATACATAAGCCCAAGAGGCCTAGTCAGGAACCTGTCAAATTCCCCTGAATAAATCATATTGTCAAAATCTCTCATACCAGCGAAAAATAACACAAATATGCTGTAGGATAAAAACAAAAAGCTGTACAGGAAGAACATCTGATTATACTCCCAGCCCTTTATCCGTACAAATCTTGCAAGTATGAGAAACATAACTACAACGGATATCATTTCTCTGCAAAAAATTGCTATTGTGATAAATACCCTGTCAAATTTATATTCCAGAATTGATTTTATACTGAGTTTTGCATACTTTATTAGCAAAATAATCATTTCAATAGGACTGTATAACGGTTTCTTTTTCACTGACTATCCCCCCTGAACAACCAATTTTTTTAATGCTGATCTCCATAAGAGTCTGCCAACTATAAACAGACCAAGAACCCATATGAGCTGTTTTAAAAGTGCAAAAGCAATTTCCTCCATTGGCATTTGCCCCAGATAGATTGTTATGGGTACATAATATATTGAAGCAAAGGGAGTAAGATTTATAAAATTTACCATTGCCTGAGGCATAAACCACAGTGGAAGCAACGCACCTGACAATATCATTACAGCTGCGTCCTTAATTGTTACAAGGCTGAATGTCCAATAAAACCAGAATGAGCTTATCCATACTATGAAATTCAAGCAGTACAATACAAGATAACCCAAAATCATACTAACCAGAAAAAGTGCAAACATTGTTAATGAAAAAGGCGGAAGCATTTTGAAAAGAATTATGGATATAATTAGTGCGGGTGTGAGCTGCATGACAACTCTGAAAATTAAGATACCTACATTATATGAAAAAACATAACCGCTGAAATTAATAGGCTTGAGTAAATCCAAGCCAATAGAGCCCGATCGTACCTTGTTTTCAATGCGGTATTCATCCATGGCATAAATACACTGCATGAGGAAAGCAAGAACAACATAGGTTATCAGCATTTTGAACTGCACACCGTCTACAGTCTGTTCATCCTCATAGATTGCTTTCCAGACACATATATTGACAAATATCATGATTATGGCATTAATTATGCCTGCTACACAATCTGCCCTGTATGCAATATTATTCTGGAATGCTTTTTTAGCGAACTCCACATAGGCTCTCATCGAACTTGATCCCCCCCTGATAGATTTCTCTGATTATCCCTTCAATTTCAGGTTCTTGAACTGTCAGGTCCACAATAGAATATTTTTGAGTTAATTCATTTATAAGACTGGATATTTGGATTTCATCCTTACGGAATTTAAATCTCTTTTTGCTTCCCTTCTCTTCAATTACCTGTATTCCGGGTATATCTATTTTTTCAACATTCTCAGAAAAATCTACCTGTAGGGTTCTGTTGGTGCCGTACTTTTCTTTTATTTCTTCTACCGTGCCATCATATATTGTTACACCCTGGTCAATGATTATCATTCTCTGGCAGGTCTTTTCGATATCTTGCATATCATGAGTAGTAAAGAGCATCGTTGTACCTTTTTCTTTGTTTATGTACCTGATAAACTCTCGTACCTTTTCTTTGGCAATAACATCAAGTCCTATAGTCGGTTCATCAAAAAATATGATTTCAGGGTCATGCAGCAAAGCAGCTGCAATATCCGCCCTCATCCTTTGCCCAAGACTGAGCTGTCTTACCGGTTGACTTATAAATGAATTGATGTCTAATAATTCATTGAATAATTCCATATTTTTCTTATATCTGGGTTCAGGTATTTTGTAAATGTATTTCAGTAGTTCAAAGGTATCAATTACAGGCAAATCCCACCACAGTTGGGTCCTTTGGCCAAAAACTACCCCGAGGCGCATAGCATTTCTTTTTCTTTCCTTATAGGGGCATAGACCGTCAATTGTTATGGAGCCTGAAGTAGGTACCAGTATTCCCGTTAACATTTTTACCGTGGTAGATTTACCGGCACCGTTGGGGCCTATGAAACCTACCATTTCTCCTTTGTTAATGGAAAAACTGATATCATCAACAGCACGCTTCATTTTGTACTCAGGAACAAGCAGACTTTGAAGTGAACCTAATAACCCTTTTTTCCTTACATTGAGCTTGTAATCCTTTACCAGATTGTTTACTTCAATAAATGGCATTTTTGGCATCCTTCTCTCGTTTTTTACTATAAAATGCAAAAAGAAACAAATTAGAACCGTACTAGCAATTAAACTAAAATCAGAAAATTATTCAATATGATGTATTAATTGTCATTTTATATAATATTTTCTGATTTTACTATTGTGTCTTAGTGTAGTAAAATATAAAAAAAGGGACAAACTACCTTAAAAGGTAGTCAATCCCTTTTGCTTTTTTTCAACAATCAATCTCGTCTATAGACATAAGATTAAGCTTTAAACATTTAATTACGGCTTGTGCCGAACATTCTACTTCAAGCTTCTTAAAAATGCTTTTTTTGTGGTACTTAACAGTATTTATGGTTATCCCTTCTTCAAGTGCTATAGTTTTGTCGGGTACACCCATGGCGATTAACTTTAGAATCGCCAACTGCTTCTTGTTTAACAAACAATCCTTCTTGTCAGGCAGAATTGAACTTATTTTACTTGATTTCAGCTCATTGATAATTTTGTAGGCTGTAAGGTCAGCGATAACTCCAAGTTCAACCTTAACAGGCTCATTTAGACTGCATATAGCCAAATAGCCTATATCGCTTTTTTTGATTTCTAGCGGTACTGAATAAAAATAAAATTCTCTGAGTAGGTCACAATAATGGTGCAGCGGTGTGGTATAAACCGGTTTTTTCATTTTTATGGATAAGGCTATTGCGTTGGTTCCTATTGACCTTTCGGCAAAAGACATCCCAATTTTAATCCCGATTTTTTCAATTTTCTTGTTCAATTCTCTGCAACACTTTTTTTTAAAAGGATTCCTTCAGGACTGGTTAATAAAAAAACTAAATTCTTGTTTACCGTAAGGTTTTCCAACTCCCTCCATAATTCATCAAATAATGATATTAACGGCTTGCCTTCGCTTAATGCAGTTTGTAAAGCATCTTCACCAATATACGTACTCGCAGCAGCAGCTGAATTAATCAAACCAGAATTAATACATCTTCTCCATGACGTTAGTATTTCTTCTACTGGTTGTAATCTCATACATATATCCCCCCTGTATTCAGTTTTTAAATCGGCAAAAAACTTATAATGTAATATACTTATATTACCATACCTACAATATAAAAGGTGATAATGGTTATGTTTACCAGTTTTTTAATAATATTAACCAGATTAACTTAATAATTAACATAATGTATTAATTCTGTAATCGGATAAAAAAAGCATATTAGCCACTTACACTTTTGTGTAGTTTTTATGGCTAATATGCTTATCTAAATAACTAATTTATTTATAACCCTAACATTTCGTAGGAAAGATCTCGGATCTTTGGATGAATATCTGAGTATGCATAACCACAGTTACGTACATGCTGTACATAAAAAATAGCAAGATTGTTTTCAACATCAATTACTGCATAGGCTCCTGCAGCACCATCCCAACCAAATTCTCCAATGGGGCTTTTAACTCCTGACTTTTCCCTTTCAATAAGAGTACGTACACCAAGTCCATAACTGTATCCTATTCTGCCAAATTCATCAAAATCCTTTTTAGAAATGTCGTTCATCTGATCCTTACGCATCAAATCTATAGACTCTCTTGTAAGCACTCTGTATCCATCTGCGCTCACCCCATCGTTACACATTGCATCTAAAAACAGGATATAATCGTCTGCTGTCGATATCAGACCGGCCCCTCCGCTTTCATATTTATTAGAAAGCTTATAGCAGTTGACTAAGGACATGGGTTTTGATGTCATAGTATCCATATCGAATTCAAACTGTTCAGACATATTTGCCTCTCTGTCAGGTGTTAATTCAAAGCCGGTATTTTTCATCCCAAGTGGTTTTAGTATATGTTCATCCAGATATTCACCGAACTTTTGTCCGGAAGCTGCTTCAATAACTGCCCCAAGTACATCATGGCTAAGGCTGTACAGAAAATGGGTACCGGGTTCGAATTCTAAAGGTTCTTTTGCCAATTCCCGTATAACTTCTCTCGTAGTAGCTTCATTTTTTGTATCCTTAAGCACCTTCACGATGGATGGAGCCTGAAGGTTGTAGTTTAACCCGCTTTGCATGGAAAGAAGATGTCTGATAGTAAGTGTATTTTTAGCAGGTGCCACTTCAGAGCCGCACTTTACATTTAAATGTTTGTATTCCGGCAGGTAATCAGCTACGGGAGCATCCAATGAAATTCTCCCTTTTTCAACAAGCTGCATAACCGCAGTGCATGTTATAAGCTTTGTTGCCGAAAATAACCAGTATGTATTTGCAGAAGTTAAGGGCTTTGTTTTTTTTGCGTCTGCGAAACCGGTAGTGTGGCGGAAAACCGTCTTGTGATTGTGAAAAATAACACAGTCACAGCCGGGTATACCTTTTGCTTCCAGTGAATTCAGATAATCTGCTAATATTGATTTATCCAAAATAAATATCCTCCTAAATTTTTATTTTGCATTTTATATCTATTTTACATCAAACCTTATTTATTTAAAATATATTCCAGTAGTGAAAAGGCCAAGAAAAAGGCTGTGTATGAACCAAGGTTCACTCACAGCCTTAAAGTATATTTTTTATATTATTTTATAGTTTATCCAGTGTTTTCAACTCAGATGTTATACTGTTTTGAGATGTTGACAGATATTCCATAGAACCAAGAAGGTTTTCTATTGTAGCCTGTAGTTCTTCACTGCTTGCGGCATTAGACTCAATAGCCTGGTTAACTACTTCTACAACCTCTTCCACTGTTTTCTCATTTTGTCTGAGAAGTTCCACATTGTTTGTAACCTCTTCAACCTGCTCTCTTGATTTGATAGTGAAATCAATCAGTCCTTTTAATGCAATCTTTGCCGAGTCAATTTCAGACTTACTGTCATTTATAACAACAATCTGTTTTTCGTTACCCTCGGTAGTGGATTGTATGTCCTTTTTAATGTTACCTAATATTTCGACTATCCTGCTGGTCGCTTCGGAGCTGTCATTTGCCAGCTTTCTTATCTGTTCGGCAACTACCGCAAAGCCTCTTCCTGCTTCTCCTGCTCTTGCTGCCTCTATCGCTGCATTAAGTGCCAGCAGATTTGTTTGTGAAGTCACGCTGTTTATAAACTCAACAATTCCACTTATTTCGTTTGAACTGTTAATCAGCTGCTTTATACTTTCGTGACTGTTTATAACTTCCGTTTCAACTCTTTCCATAGCATTTGTTATTTTACTCAGACCCTCATCACTTGTATTTACATACTCATGAGTCTTGTTGGACATATCCTTAAGAGAATGTGTAGCACTGTTTACGTTATTCAAGGTATTAATCATGGTTCCCATAACCTTTGTAATTTCGTCTACATGCTTCATTTCCTTCTCGTTATTGGCTGCCATTTCACCTGAAGCCTGTGAAATCTGTTTTATAGTATCAAATGCATGGTTCATATTTTTACTGTACTCTTGTTGCAAGCCTGACACATTACCAATACTAGTTTTAATGGTTTTAATAATTTCCTCATAGCTTTTTGTAACAACATTTATGCCATCCTGAATTTCATTGAGTTCGGCCTCTTTTACATTAACGGTTTCCAGTGTATTGGTTTTACTCTTACCCATGGATTTCAGGACATTTGCAAATTTATTCAACGATTTAAGTACAAATCTCAAGTATTGGAAAAGCATTAATAGGAAAAATAATAGTACAAGGAATGAAACAAGAGTGTATACTATAAGATTTGAACTGACCTTTTTTTCGGTGGAATTCAGACTCTGTTTTGCAAGGCTTACACTGCTGTAGTAGATTGTGGTGTCCAGTTTAACATGCATTACATATCTGATTTCGCTTCCGAATTTGACAGGAGCATAAATATCACCGTTTTTGCCGCTAATATTAATTACGGCTTTTCCATCTTTAAAAACTTGCTTTACATAATTATTCTCGACTTTTTTGCCTTTAGGCCATTCCGCCTTGGTTCCCTGCTTAAGGTTCTGTGTCAGGGCTACCCCTGCACTGTCAACTATCTGAATTGAGTTAATTCCGTTGCTGTTGCTATTGTCAACATACATGCTTAGTGCCTTTTCTACAACACCGGATTCACATGCAGTTTCAATAATACCTTTATTACCACTTCTAGGTATTGCCGTAAATTTGAATATTTGTCCTGTTTCTTCTTTAATTTTTAAAGTAGACGGTAATATCTGCGCTTTTCCGTTGAGAAGGTCTTTATATCCTTCCCATATGGAAAACAACGATAACCCTTTTGCAGCTTTTTCGGTTGAAGCTATAAATACGCCATTTTGGTCTGTCAAGTACAGATCGCTCATTCCCAGCTTCTTGCCAATTGCATCAAGCTCGCTGTCTGTAAGTGTTTTCTGAGAATCCATTTCTTGAAGTGCATAAGCAGCATTGAGCATTGATTCATCAACCTGGTTTTCTATTGATTCTATACTCAAGCTTATTTGACTTGTTATGTTTTCTAATTGACCTTTTACCTTTTGATTTGCATCTTTATTTAAAGTATTTGTGAGACTATTGAAGTTGTCCTCTAATATGCCGTTTGATATGCCAAGAAACACAATGGCCCCGATCAAATAAGATATAATTAGTGCTGAAAATATAATGTATATTTTTGATTTTATTTTCATTTTTTAGTACACGCCCCCCTAATTAAGATTAAAATATAGTACTCTAAACTCTTACCTAAATAGATTATTTCAAACCTCCCATCCTTGGTGTTCTTTTTGTAACTTTATAAAACTTTAATACATCATATTGCAATTAATATAAAGTTGTACCATTGTTGTACTTTAAAAAGCTATGAACATAAGGCATTTAAATAATCTTATCTGATGATACATTCTCTTCTATATCTATCCGAGCTTGTACTAGTTCTTTTATGCTTATAAGGTATGTCTAAAACTAAGACATTTGGCTTTTGTACTATAATAAAACAAAAAAAGTATTTATTCGATATTTCATATTACATTTTTTTGAAAAGTTTATAATAAATAATATATTTGCCAAACTAATGAATTATTTGCCATTTAATGTTTATATTGTAAATGATTTTTAAATTAAAATCAAGTTATTCAACTATATATTCCAAATTTATCGTTAACCATAAAAAATAAAGAAGAACCATTTGGCTCTTCTTTAGGAATTTTTTAAATATTCTTTTCCGAGGTCACTAATCGTAATTAACCTATTATCAATACCTTCTATAAGTTTTTGAAATTTCATGACTGCCAATATTTTAAGAACTTCGTTTGTATTATTTTCTCCCATAGCCTCATAAATTTCATTTAAGGTAACCTTATCCTTTTCAGAGAGAAAACGCAGCAGTTTTATCCTTTTGTTTTCTATGTTTACGGATTCCTTCCACTTTTCTATTAAATCTTCTTTGTTTTTCTCCCAGTATTCATTACCCATCATTTGCCTTGTTTTGTTTTCCAAATCTTCAAAATTACATGGTTTAAGCTCCCAGGGCTTTTCCGGGTATTTTTCGTTTATTTGCTCCACTTATGTTCTCATCCCCTTTCTACTACACATATTCTATGTATTAAAATGAATTTCCTGCAATACAATAAGTTATACCCGGTTAATTAACATTAATTTTGTGCAATTTTAAACTTTTATTTTTTTCTACCGGGTGTTATAATATGAACATCGTTCATATAAAAGGTGATTATGTGCCAAAGATAATTGAGAATATAAAGGAAAACTTAATATTGGAAGGCAGAAAAACTCTTATTGAAAAGAGCTACAAGGAACTGAACATACGGGATATTGCCAAAAATTGCGGTATCGGTATAGGTACCTTTTACAACTACTTTGAAAACAAAGAAAAGTTTGTACATGAAATATTTATGGACGACTGGAGAAAGATTATAGCATTGTCGGAAAACCTTAAATCTTTAAATGTACCCCTAAAGGATAAAATCAGAGAGATATACATTTATCTGGATGGCTTTGTAGATAAGTATCTTTCCATTTTCTACGAAATTTCAATGCTTAAAGGCTACAGTCCTGAAAGAGACGATGATATGAAAGATCTATATACCATGGTTGAAGGAATTTTAAATATTGAAAAGTCAAACGGAACAATAAAATCGATGCTTTCACCGCACAGTTTGTCTCATTTTATTGTCTCAAACTTGATATACCTAAGCAAAACCAAGTATATATCATTTGACGAATTGTATAGTCATATGAATATTTAAAATTTTTTTAATATTAAGTGAACAATGTTCAGAAAGGGGAAAAAAATGAATACTAAGAACGACAATAAAAAAAGAATTGTTGTACTGGCAATTTTTTTGTTGGGTATTTTTATGGGGGCTATAGACAGCGGTATTGTCTCCCCGGCGAGAACTGTAATTAAAAACAGCTTTGGTATCAGCGAGTCTTTAAGTGTCTGGATGGTTACCATTTACACTTTGGCATATGCAGTAGCTATGCCGATAGTTAGTAAGCTATCAGACAGGTATGGGCGTAAGAAGGTCTATCTGACCAGCATAATTGTTTTTGCGGTTGGTTCCTTTCTATGCGGCTTATCAAATTTTTATGGGAATTTCACATTTTTCCTTATAGCAAGAGTTATTCAGGCTATCGGCGGAGGCGGAATAATGCCTATAGCAAATGCTTTTATAGGGAACAGCTTTCCTCCTGAAAAAAGAGGAACAGCACTGGGTTTTGTAGGAGGAGTTTATGGTATTGCCACAATCCTTGGACCTACCATGGGTTCATCCATTTTGGATATTGCAGGAGTTGACCATTGGGGATGGATATTCTTTATAAACATTCCTATAAGCTTGTTAATTCTGGCATTAAGCTATAATCTTAATGAGAATCTGGGCGACACCGGGAAAAAGATGGATTTAAAAGGCAGTCTGGTACTGAGTATTATGATTTTAAGCCTTATGTATGCCCTTACAAACCTGGATTACTTCCACTTTACTCAAAGTATAAGGGATTTGGATGTTTATCCGTTCCTGATTTTATTTATCATCTCTTTACCTTTGTTTATCCTCATAGAAACTAAAGCGGAGGATCCTATTTTAAACCTGAGATATTTTAAGGAACGTCAGATTCTTTTAACTCTTATTCTGGGTTTTATAACAGGTGTTGGCCTTATGGGGGTTGTTTTTATCCCTCAATTTGCTGAAAACATTCTAAAGATTAAGACAGGAAACGGCGGATATCTGGTTACATTAATGTCGGTTTTCGCAGGCATCAGTGCACCACTTGGTGGAAAATTCATTGACAAGTACTCTGCTAAGCTCGTAACAGTTCTCGGTATGATTTGTACCGCCTTTGGAACTTTATTCCTGGCGTTTTTTACTACAGCTTACCCAAGCTTTGTTTCAATAATGATAGGACTTGTTTTTGTAGGTTTTGGTATGGGTTTCACCATGGGTACTCCGCTTAATTACCTTATGCTGTCATTTGTCAGTGAAAGTGAATCCGCTTCAGCGTTATCCACCTTGTCTTTGGTAAGGTCAATCGGAATTGCCGTTTCTCCAAATATAATGATTAACTTTATAGCTGAAGCCGGTAAGAGTGTTCAGGGTAAAGTAATGGCAGTAATGCCTGAACCAACCGCACCTACGTTCCCCGGTTCCCAGTATGTATCGGGATACTTTGACATGTCCAAGATGACAAGCGGAGGCGGTATTTCAAGCAATGCCATAGAAAAACTAAAATCAGCTGATGTTACTAATGTTGTAGATGTTCTGAAAGATTTTTCCTCAAATATGCTTGATAAAGTAATACCAACAATCAAGGACAAAATACTTGCTGCAATGTCATCAGCACCTAAAGGGGCTGCTTCACAAATCAATTTTGATAAAATTTTCAGTGATTGGAAACTGGATTATCTTAACAAGATTGAAAGCGCAAGAGCAAATATTGAAAACACATTTCAGACTGCAATAAGCACAGGCTACAGAAATATGTTTATAACAGCAGGTGTTATTGCTATTATAGGACTGGTTGCAGCCCTGCTTCTAAAAAACAAAAAGAAAACGGTATCTGAATAAAGTATTAGAGGCAGTTGCAAAATTAATTTAAATCTTTCTTAACCTGTACTCAGAGTATAATTTGTATCAATGGAAGCTTGGTTAAAGATATTTGCAGATGTTTATAGGCGAACATGGATATTTTACCGGGAAACCTACACGATGATATGCTCCCTGTCTACTTGACAGGGAGCATATCATCGTGTAGGTTTTAGCGAAACAATGAATCATGGAAGATGAATGTGAGCGACGGTAAAATATCCTATGATGAGCCGCTAGAAACTCTTGCAAATATCTTGGAAGCAATCATTGATATAATTTTATACGGGAGTACCGATGTTAAAACAGAAAAACTTTCTGTTTTTGCAAAGCCACTTTGCTAAAAATTATCAAGGCTTTACCGTTACTATGATTTTATAGTAGCTTACCTTGGATTTATCCTCCGAAGTTACTTTTAATATAAAAAAGTCATTGTTTGCTATAGGAGTGTTTGCGTACGCTTCATCTGTTTCAAAGTTTCGTGTGGAAGCTCCTTCTGCATACTTGACTGCTTTTATTTCTGCTTCTGCATAAGTTCCTCTGAATAAAGTAATATATGATCCGGCATTTGTTTCATCTGCCGCAGCCGTACCAGTCAGCTCTGTTGTACCTGCTGTTACACCGTCTATTGTTGATGCAGGTGTCCCAACATTATAATAACCTATGGCATTTCCTTTTATTGTTGACATGTAGTCTAATTTAGCCTCACTGCCTGCTGCCAGTCCGGGTGTTGTTACCTCTGTTCTGTATGGTGGAGACATATTTCCTTCTTCATTAACAGCCACTGCCCATACATTATACGTGGTGGAATACCATGGAAGATTATCTATTATAATTCTCTCCTCTAAATTAGCTGTTATCGGTACACTGCCCGAAGCTAATCCAGCTCCGCCTCTTCCATTTTTACCGGCCAATACCTGTTCCTTTGTAGGAGTCGGATCGTAATAATCAACATCCCCTGTAACTACATAGTATACCCTTCCCGATTGATTGACTTTTACAATCAGCTCAACTTTCTTTGTGCCTGCTGCCTGTATAGGCCCAGCGTCAGGATAGTACCCCATGCTAGGTACTGTTCCCTCAACAGTTACGGCAACTTTGTAGTAACTTATTGTTACATTATCCTCCGCTGTTACTTTAATCAAAAAGAAGTCATTATTTTTGATAGTCTGGTTTGTATATGCTAAATCCTTTTCAAAGTTTGCCGTTGAGGCTCCGTTGGCATACTTAACTGCCTTCACCTTTGATTTTGGGTCGTTTGGCTTAAATAAGGTTATATATAATCCTGCATTAGAAGTATCAGCAGCTCTGGTTGCACTTATGGTTACCTTTCCCGGTGTTACAAGGTTTTGATCAGTATTTGGAGCTCCCAGGTCGCTGATTGTCGCACCTTTTATTGTTGAGGCTGTACTTAATATTGTACTGCTGATTGGTGACAACTTTATGTTTTCATTGGATAGCGGTGATGCAGCTATCGCATCCAGAATAAGTGTGTTGTTTCCCTTTGCCGTTACTTTATAAGTATATTTGCCTGGTCCCGCAGCAGTTATTGATGGCCCGAAATCAAATCCTGCTGATGCTTTTTCAGCAGGCACAGTTACAGGAACTATCCATGCCTTTCCGTCTCTGTAGGCCTGAACGGTATAACTAACGGCATAGGGTACTTGGCTCCACTTTGCCACGTCCCCGTCCCAATTGAGACCCTCAGATACTGTGGAGAGTTGAATCACCGTCTGCGCTACAGAGTGAGTTGACCAGGGTCCGTCTGTATATGATATACCGTCTCCTTTTCCCATTACAGTTACGTTGTAATTGCCTTCCCCTGCTGCTCTCATAGCTGTTAAAAAGTTGTAGGAGGTTGTGCCGGATGGCAAATTTATCTGTGAACCTAATTCCCCGCAATCACTAAATAGTTGTACAACATAGCCTGATTCATTTGCAAGATCATCCCATCTGGCTGTACCTGTCTCGTCTAATGTTACATTTGTCACCTGTGGCAGTTTGTAAGTCAAGAGTGTTGATTTTACAATAATTTTATAATAGCTTACTGTAGAACCATCCTCTGATGTCACCTTAATTATAAAAAAGTCGTTGTTGGTTATAGGTTCATTTGCATATGCCGGGTCTGATTCAAAATTTGCCGTTGATGCTCCGTTTGCATACTTAACTGCCTTAACATCAGCTTCTGCATAGGTTGCTCTTAGAGATGTGATATACGGCCAGATATTGGTCTCATTAATTGCCTGAGCCAAAGTTAGTTCTGCAGATCCGGGTACTATTTTCCCTATAGTGGAAGCGGGTGTTCCAGTATTATAATAACCGATTGTGTTACCTTTTATTGTAGACTTGTAGTCCAATTTTGCTTCGCTGCCGGCAGTTTCTCCGGGTGTTCTGATATCCGTCCTGTATGGTACAGTCATATTACCAATTGAATCGACCGCCACTAACCAGATATCATATGTGGTAGAGTATTCCGGAAGGTTATCTATTATAATACTCTTTTCTTTGTTGGCTGTTATAGTTGTACTGCCCGAGGCATAAGCCGGGTCACCATATCCGTCTTTTCCTGCCATTATCTGCCCGACAGTAGGTTTTGGAGCGTATTTACTAACTATATAGTATATCATCCCCGAATCGTCAGCCTTTACAAGTACCTCTGCTTTTTTTGTTCCTGCGGCTTGAATCTGGCCTTCCATGGGATAGTACCCCAGTTGTGGTGCCTGTGCGTCAACTGTCACAATTATTTTGTAGTATCTTATTTGTGTATTGTACGATGATGTTACCTTTACTATAAAAAAGTCATTGTTTGATATAGGTTCATTTGCATATGCTGCATCCGTTTCAAAGTAGTGTGTCCATGTTCCATCTTTATACTTGACTGCCTTTACCTTTGCCCCCGGGGCATTTTGAGCAAATAGTGTAATGAACGCTCCTACATTTGATGTGTCCGCTGCCTGAATCCCATTTAACAGCACTTTTCCGGGTGTAACAGAACCCTCCAGTGACCCCGACGGGATTCCCAAGTCTGCTATTGTAACCCCTTTTATAGTTGACGCTGTACTCAATGTGGCATCATTTCCGGGATCACCATCAGCATATAGATTTACCTGAAAGAACAGGCTGAAAATCGCAGCTAAGACTATCATTAAACAAAACCGTTTTACAGAAAAAATACCTTTTACTTTCACTTCTAATTCCCCCTTTACATACTTGTTTGGAATCTTTCTTACGAAGAATGGTTGAAACATACATTTACATATTAGTATATATTTCCAACATTTTCAACATATGTATTTTGAAATAAAAGAAGAAAGGCCATCGAAAATTACGGGCCTTCCTTCTGAAGTCGCCTTTTATATTAATAAGTACTGAATCTATTTTTTTGCAATTATCCATGTAACAGTAGGAATCTTCTTGTGGTTAATAGTAGCGAATTTGTGCATGGGATGACGTGTTGATTTTGGTATACTGACAAAACGAAGCCCCATCCGTTCCAAGAACCCAACATATGAATTTCCCCAGCCACCGCTGGTAACAATCCCCGAAAACTGTTTACATAAAATTTTAAGCCCGTCCGGAGTAAATCTCCAAAAATCACTATCCATATGAATCGGATTGATAAAACATGTTGTTAAAACCAGTGTTCCCCCCGGCTTTAAGACACGGTAGCATTCATCTACAGCCTTTTGCGGACTTCCTTCAACATGCTCCAGGACCTGATCGCAGATAACATAATCAAAATCATCTTCCTGAAATGCCTCGAGGTTTAATAAGTTGTGTTCAGGATAGTTTGCTTCCACAATCTCCAGTTCATCCATACTCAGGTATTCACATAACGGGATAGAATGACTGATAGACAAAACCCTGCCTTTATTTTTTACATCTACCGAGTCTTTTATTTTTTCATACATATAAAACCTTGTTATATGTGGGCCTTGCTCTTTAAAAGGTGCTGTTGTGATTTTATACATACCTCTTATTCCTGATTGAAGTGCATTTTTCAACATATATTCGCCCCTTCCCATGCTAATCCTTTTATGGTATTTTATTACATTTATTTCATTCTTTCAAGTAATAGTAGAATTATTTTTCATAAAAAAGGGAGTGTCGCAAAACTACTTAAAAAGTAGTCAGCGGTGCTCCCTTCTTTTGCTCCAATATTTTTTGTTGTTAAATTGTTGATTACTCTGTAGTTAATTCCCTATTTTGTGGAATTTGAGCGCACTTTAATAGGCCTATTAGATTTCGTTGGAATTTTAGCAGGCTTTTACTTCATGAAGTTCTTTTCCACATCGGTCATTTTGAATTTTGGAGTGTAATTTGTTTATGTTATAGCCAAAACACAGCAGGATAAATTCGGTTTTAACACTGTTTTTCCCTCGTGTTAAAAAACGGCTGAAATTGTAATCACTTTTTAGAACTCCAAAGGCTCCTTCAACTTGGATGGAACGATTTACCCTTAGAAGAATGCCTTTCTCCGTCAAGATGTTTTCATAAGATTTTTGTCTCTTTTTTACAAATGTCTTAGATACCTGCATTTTGCGATTTCCTTGGGCTTTTGTACACTTAGACTTATAGGGGCAATTACTGCAATCTTCACATTCATATATGCTAATCTCGGAACGATATCCTGTTGCTGATTTTCTATGAGTTGTTCCTGACATTTTTAATTGTTTTCCATTATGGCACGTATACTCATCTTTCTCTTCATCATACTGCATATTTTCACGCTTGCTGATATCTTTCTTGAAGCTTTTCTTCTTCCATATCTCGTATGTTTGAGGTTTTATATAGCTTTTCTGATGCTTTTCTTCCAAATACAGATAGTTTTCTTCGCTCTCATAGCCAGAGTCTGCAATTACGTTTTCATAACATCTACCTAAGTTTGATTCCATACTTTTTAGAAATGGGATTAGTGTAGCAATGTCATTCCTATCCTGAAAAATTCCAATGCCAGTAACATACTCGCTTTCAACTCCAATCTGAACATTGTAGGCAGGTTTTAGCTGAGTATTACGCATGTGGTCATCTTTCATATGCATGAATGTTGCATCAGTATCCGTTTTGGAATAACTGTTTCTCCCCTCGAACAGCTGGTTATGGGCATTGTATTTTTCCTGACGTTCTTTAAATTCCTTGAACTGCTCTGTGAATCTTTGTAATTGAGTTTTACGTTTTCCGATTCCATGAACAAATTCTATGTTATCTTCTTTTTGCTTGTCCTTTAAATATTCAAGAACTTGCTCTAAATCCGCCAATATGCTATCTTTTGATACTGAAAAGTTAGTCAAATATGACTGGTTTATATCCTCTAAGCAAGCTTTTATTTTCTCAAACATCTTTGCTTCGTTTTTATTGACTACTTTCTTCCATACAAAGGTATAGCGGTTTGCATTTGCCTCAATTTTAGTACCATCCACAAAAAGGTTTTCGAATTTAACTTCTCCGATAGAATGCAGGTGCTGTACCATTTGATAGAATAGGTCTTCTATTGCCTCTGGAAGATAATCCTTACGGAATCTGGCTATAGTTGAGTGATCTGGCTTTGATTCCCCTTGGAGCAACCACATGAAATTAATATCTCTTTTACATGCAGTTTCAATTTTTCTACTTGAGTATATGTTATTTGAGTTTGCATATGTTATTACCTTAAACATGGTCTTTGGGTCAACTGCCGGTTTTCTTCCAGTAGAAGAGTAAGCCTTATACAACTTTGTGTAATTCAATCCCTCCAATATTTGGCTTAACAGTCTGACAGAATCATCTTCAGGTATTAACATCTCCAAATTTAAAGGCAAAACTAATTGATAGTATCCGTTAAATTCGGTATAATTTTTATGTTGCATAAGTTTTTTCACAAATTAAATTATACAACACTTGCGGGCCCTACGGGACCCGCATTTTACTATTTTAGGGACAAAAAGGGGACTGTTGCACAGTGAATAAATTTATTCATTGTGCAACAGCCCCTTAGATAATACAGCCAAGGATACGGAGTACTTGGTACCGTTATAATAATGGGGCCTTATACCCCATCCTTTTTAAACTGGTTTACAATTCTACAATGATTTATGTAATCTGCGTCAGTCTTTACCTCACTGGAATAGTTCAGTCCATAAGGCCAAAAATGCTGACTGTCGCCATGCAAAACATCTGTCAAAACACCTGTGATATTTCTTAATTCTTCTGTGGCAGATGTTCCTGTAAAAATTCCATTTTTGACTAAAGAGAACCAGCCTGAACTCTGACCTACGCCTACAGTATGAGCAATTTCATGCATAGCGGTGCAAGTATCCATATAACTTCTTGATGAGCCGAACCTTATAGTTCCGTTGATATTTCCATCCGCTGTGGAAACTGATGTATTGTAATATACAGTTAACTGCTTACTGATACTAGTGAGATTATTATAGTACATAACTGCAGAATCCATAGCGGCTTTTATTTTTGAATATGCATCCGATTGATCAGCTGTCGGATTTTGTTCTCTAACCAATGTATATGTAATGTTACCTGTTGTTTGAGCAACAAGATACCACTGTTGATTTTTACCTCCATTGTCAGTCCATTGGGCAACATCACCGCCGTTGGCTGTAGATGTGCTTAACACCTCCAGAAGCTTTCCGCTTCCCGTGTTAACTATTTTATAATATCCTCCACCGATATCAACCAATCTCCATTTTTGCGAGCTACTTCCATTGTCTGTTCCCTGAATAGCATCACCGCCATTGTCAACAGACGAGTTAAGTATTTCCAGAAGCTTTCCACTATTACGGTTAACTATTTTATAGTATCCTCCCCCTGCATCCGTAAAACTCCACTGCTGGTTTGTCCCACCTGTCAGCCCCCATTGAATGACATTTCCACCATCGGCAACAGATGAGCCGGATACCTCCAGAAACTTACCGCTGTTACGGTTTATTATCTTGTAATTAACACCTGTCTTAATATTTGTTGTCGGAGCATTTATAGGCAGTGTAGTTACTATGCCCAGCAAATACTGTTTCAAAATAGCATAATCCACTGAATCTGCGGTATTATCCAGATTGAGATCCATACAACTATTGTATGTGCGTTCTGAATCCATCAGATATTGTTTAAACCCTACCATATCCAATGCATTAACGCTACCGTCACTGTTGTAGTCACCATAGATTAGCGAAGTCCCCGGCACCGTCCCGTCAGCTGAAGAGATACCTGAATTAAATACCACTGTCAAAAGCAGTGTAAAAACAACTATCAAGCCCTTGATTTTCATTAGCATACCATCTCCTTTTCTTCGTTTCCCATTTAATGGTATAATATCAAGCTTTTATAAGTTAATCAATAAGCCCCATAAGAACTATAAATTATCTATATCCTTACTTTCTCTATGTTCTGTGGAGTGGTTTATTTCTCCGTCATCCAGTGAATCCTTTATAAGTTCATACCATTCCTGCAGTTTTTTCTCAAGAAGGTTTTTAGGAATAAAAATCCTTAGCCACAAAGGCATAACATTATAAAGCTGATTAAGTACGGCATTGAACCTTTCCTGTCCCTTCTTTGTACCCGTAATAACCTGCTCTGCCTGTACAATCATTTTATACGCCATTTCTCTTAACTTTGTCCAGCGGTGTTTTGTTATAAGGTAAATAACGTACCCTGTAAACCCTATGAAAATTAATACAACAAACCAGTACTCAGTGAAAATTTCCTGCATAAAGACTTACCTCCCATTTAAACAATGTCTTATTTGCTTTCTAAAAAATAAGGCAAATTGGTGACACTATTTACAACCGGTTGCTTGGGGACAAGTATGGGACAAAAAAATGGCAGATACAGCATACCCCTTATGGGTGCGCTATACCTACCATTTAATTAGTAAAATTATTCTTCATCTTCAGAATCAGTATTTTCTTCTTCTGTTTCTCCTCGTGTTTCTCCGCGGGTTGTTTTCATTGCTTCCAGTTTCGGGCCAAGCTTTTGTTTATAGCCCTTCGGAGCTTTTTCATAAAACATTTTCAAAAGTAACTCTTCAGTAACAACTTTGACTTTGTGCTCCACAATCCAACTCTCAATCTCACGTCTTATCATGGATCTGAAAATTGAAGGAACTGCAGACATTACTGTTTTATACATTTTTCTGCTGTTGCCCTTCCAAGTAACATTGTCTAATGCTGAACCCCTCATTACTACCTCCTACCCGCATAGCTGCAGCCATAAAAATAATACTACATACTATGGCAGATAATGAGTTTTGGTTCTAAATCTGATTATAAAAGTCCCTTTATAAGCTCGGCATGGCTCTTTGCAGACAGATATGCCAGTGGTACGTCAAATACTGTTTTTGCTCCGTAGCTGCCTTCACTGTTCATGCGTGCAGCAGCCCTTGCATATGCAACCAATACATTTGCAGTGAATTCGGGGTTACTGTCCAATTTGAGTGAAAATTCTATAATGTGGTTGTTAACGGTATCTATACCAGTCTTACCGCTTCTGAATACAAATCCACCGTGGGGCATTTTGGAATGGTTACTTTTCAGTTCCTCTTCACTTACAAAATGTACTACTGTATCATAGTCTGCAAAATAGTTTGGCATATTCTTTATGTCAGCCTCAATTTTTGCCTTATCTGCACCTTCCTCTGCCACAACGAAACACTCTCTCAAATGCTTCTGTCTTGTGGACAGTTCAGGATTTTTTCCGTTTCTTACACTTTCAACCGCATCATTTATAGGAATAGTATACTGAATTGCATTCTTTACTCCGCTTACCCTTCTGATTGCATCGGAATGTCCCTGACTTACTCCTTTACCCCAGAATGTATAATCGTTGCCTTCCGGCAGAATAGCACCTGATAACATTCTTATCATTGAGAACAACCCGGGATCCCATCCAACGGATATAACGGCAGTTTTGTTTGCCGCCCCAGCAGAATTATTTACTTTTGCAAAATACTCAGGAATTTTTGCATGTGTATCAAAACTGTCAACAATGTTGAACATACCTGCAAATTCAGGCCCTTGTTCAGGAAGGTCTGTTGCAGAACCTCCGCAAAGAATCATAACATCTATATCGTTTTTATATTTATCAGCGTCTTTTATCTCTACTACCTTGACTCCGGGAGTCTTTAAAACTACACTTTCAGGATTTCTTCTGGTAAATACGGCAACCAGTTCTGTATCACTATTCTGTCTTATTGCCGCTTCAACGCCCTTACCGATATTTCCATATCCTACGATACCTATTCTTACCTTGTTCATTATTATCCTCTTTTCCATCTATAGTTTGTATTTTTATTATATATTGAAGTTTGCTATCAAGTCTTCAAAAGTATCCCTGCGTCTTATCAAAACAGGCTCACCGTTTTCCTTGATAAGTACTTCTGCAGGTCTTAGCCTCATATTGTAGTTTGAACTCATTGCAAAACCGTAGGCACCCGCATCCATTATTCCAAGAATATCTCCTTCCTGTATAACAGGGAGTTCTCTGCTTTTTGCAATAATATCACCGCTCTCGCAGATATTACCTACTACTGTTACATCTTCTACCTGACTGTCATTTAAAGGACTTCCGTTTCTGTACACTTCTATGTCGTGGTGTGAATCGTACATAACGGGCCTTGCCAGTACATTGAATCCAATGTCAGTACCAACATACTTGTTTCCATAGTTGGCCTTTGTGGCATAAACATTACCCAGTAATACTCCGCTTTCAGCAACTATATAACGGCCCGGCTCGGTTTTAAACAGTATCTTCTTTCCATATTTGTCAGTCCATTGCTCAAGAACCTGTGTAAGCTTTTCCTTAAAGCTTGCCAAATCAAGGGGCTCTTGGCCTTCCTGCTTTTTATAAGGTATTCCGAAACCTCCGCCCATATCAACGAAATCTATATCTTCAAACTGTTCTGCTACAGCAAGTAAGGATTTTACCCCTTCTATATATGAATCGCCTTCCATAAACAATGAACCTATGTGCTGGTTTACACCGCAGATTTTCATATTATACTTTTTGGCAATTGCCTTAACCTCATCCACGCAGTCAATGTTTACTCCGAACTTTGTTTTCTTTCCGGCTGTTACAACCTTTTCATGGTGTCCTGCTCCAACTCCCGGATTAAACCTTACAGCGGCTTTTCCTCCCGGATTAATTTTACCGAGCATTTCAAGCTGTGAAAGTGAATCCACACTTACCAGTACACCATTGTCAACCGCATACTTTAATTCTGATTCTGATACGTTGTTTGGCACAAAAAACAGATTTTCAGGCTTAAACCCTGCGTGAAGCAAAAGCTGGATTTCTCCTGCAGACATGGCATCAGCTCTAAGGCCTTCTTCCTTGACAATTTTTAGAATAGTAAGGTTTGAATTTGCCTTTATAGAATAGTTGGGAATGAAGTTTTTGTAATCCACAAGATTCTTCATATCTCTGCATTTTTGTCTCAATATTTTTTCATTGTAGACATACAAGGGACTCCCATATTCCTTTATTAGTTTATCCGGATTTGAATTACCGAAAAAGTTTGTTTTTGTTGAATAGTATTCTGTCATAATGTACACCTCTCTTAATTTAATTTGTAATATTTATAAACCTCTTTTGATATATAGGTTCTATTTTCAATTCTGATTATTTTCAATATTTATCAGTTTGATTTCGTTAGTTAAAGAATCTTTTATAACATCAACCATATTTTTATTCATTGAAAATAATCCTGTAGCATCAAATTCACTTAAATGTCCTGTCAGAACGTTGGAGGAATCTGTAATAAGCCTGACGCTTCCGGGCTTCTTTTGGGACCTATAACATGTAAAGCCTTCCATGCCGGTACAATCAGAGGTTATCAGAACTACTTTGAGTCCTCTCTCCTTTGCACTGATAAGTTCCTTGAGAACAAGTTCCAGCTGATTTCTGGCTATTGATATATATATCCTGTATTGAGCTTCATTTATCAGGTTTTTCATTTTGTTAACTATCTGTTCAGTTCCGTTAATGGTTACAAAAGTATCCTTGGGTATATTAACCTTTGGAATCTCCTCAATTACCTTTATAGTCTGTGAAAACCTTCTTTTGAGGTTTTCAACAAGCTCATTAACAGGCACCGCACCATATTGAGCCGTTTCACTGCTTATTTTGTAAGCGCCGCCCTTGTCGCACAAGCCGGCAAGGCCAAGATACGCATTTGACCGTGGAATCCCTGTGAGCTTGGATGCTTCGTATCCTGTCAGCTCACCTTCCCTGCAGAGAGTAACATACAAAACAGACTCATGTCTGGTGAAACCCGCTTGCATTAGAGCGTCAATAATATCCACCTGCAACATCTCTCTTCATAAAAATAGTGGTTCTATATAAAACCACTATATATTATTTCTAGTTTTTTGTCAACGGATACCTAATTATTAAACTTTTCTTCCAGAATCTCTAAATCCCCTGGAGATGGCTCCATATCACCATAACGAACAGCATTATAGCTTTCAGACATTAAACTGTTAAGCTCTGTTTCAGAAGGTACTGCAGCCGAAGCACCCCTTGATATCTCGTCTGCGGTTGAAGATTTTTTTATGGTAACTCCAATTTGCATCGATTTATCAACAAAGTTTCTGAACAGTCTTCTTAGTTTAGCTTTCCCATCAGGTAATTTGTTATAAGGTACTTCCCTGTTAAATAGTCCTCTTGCCCTGTTAAGGAATCCGTTGGTGATTTTCTTAATATTTTTACCGTAAAGACTCTGCTTTTCATCAATGAGTCCGTTTTCGTTTATTATTATGGCCGCCGCTTCTCTGTTTGCAAGCCATCCGGCGATACTGCGTATAAGCTTGATTATCAATTTTGAAATTGTGTACAAAAGATAAATCGTAAAAGCTGCTATCAGAACTATAGCCAATACATCAAGGACTACCTTCAGTATTTGCTCAAAGAGGCTTGAGGTTGGTTTTACTCCGGGGAATTGTTGCATTTGGTTTTCTTCTGCGTGAGTTGCTCCGGGACTTAGCAGCATACCTAAAAACTTAAATATTTTTCCGATTAAGCTCAATACAAACTTATAAATTTCAGACACTCTTCCCAAAGTACCCATTAGTACAAGCACCAAAAGTATTACCCCACCGAAAATCCGGTTATTCTTTCGTTGGGTTCTGCTTATGTCCATGGTGGCTTTTCCAAAGCTTCTGGAGTCATCTACCTGCCTTACTATCAAAAGTATAACTGCGGAGATAACTGAAATACATATAGCTGCATTCCCATATCGTACACTATCACTTATATCAGCCACTTTGTTCATTACCCCGTAGATGACATTTATGATAAGTGCAAATACTGCGGTCTGCATAGAGAAATCGTTTTCTTTTTTTAAGCTATACCATATACTGATAAAAACAACCATACACATTATGGTCACAATAAGCCTGCCAAGGACAGTACCGGCACCGGCAACTCCGATAAAAATTGATACAGCCAATGAGACAGGGTTATACAAATAGGCTTTTATATTTAAGCTGCATATCAATGATGCCAGAATGGCAAGCACCACCATGAGAACTGATAAAACGACCGCAGTCTCCGCAGGAAGTACAAGCTGCATAATAAAAAAATTAAAGGGCATCCAGGCAAAACCTTGCAATACATTAGAGAGCAGAAACAATTTTGACATTATTCCACCTCGCTTTCAGAAATAATCCAGGTTTCAACATCATGCCCGGAACGTTTCAGTTCACGAACCTGTTCCTGAATCTTTTCGTCATTGTAGAGAGAAACAATAAGTATATCTGTATCCTTTGGAATAGTGTTTTTTATGTTTTTTATCATTGTATAAAAGGATAACACTCTGTGAAGTTGCAGTTTCGCCATGGCCTCAAAAATAGTAAAAAGCTGAATCTGACTGCAACGAGAAGGGATATTGACAATTTCTTTTTGATCTCTGAAGTGCCCGTTACAGCAAAACCCTGTAGATATCCCCTGTTTGATTGTCTTATCTATAATTGAAGCACAAAAGTGAATACCCAATTCTATTTTTTCACATTCCCTCTCATTCGGATAATTGTCCTGACTGCTGCTGGAATCAATATTAAATAGAATCAAGAGCTTTGTATCTGCCGAATAGTCATACTTATATACCTGAAGTGAATTGGTTCTTGCCGTTGACTTCCAACTGATTGACGAGACAGGATCCCCAGCCTGATACTCCCTCACTCCTGCTACAAGAAACGGGTCTGGGTTTATGAACCTCCTTACAACTGCATCCCCTTGGAGAGAACGGTAGCACTCCACCATTCTGTTTTCAGAAAGAGGACTTGGGTAGACAAGAAGTCTCACCTCATTGTCATATGATAATATCTTTGTAACAAAACCTAGAATGTCCCCGGCCGTTAATGTCACATTCCCAACGTTGTATTCCCCTCGTTTAAGACAGGTGACTGTATGGGTTCTTTTCAGCCGATAAAAAGGCATTATGGAAAAAACACTTCTGTGATAGCCTCCCTGAGACACCTGCATATTTTTAATAGCACTGAATTCAAGGTTTGGGCTTATCCTTGATTCTGCTTTCATCCATGCAATGGGCAGAAAACTATTGTTTTCTATATCCTCAATCATTGATATTTTATCACCCTCAAAAACTGAGGTTTCAGAAATAGTTCTGCGGTAAACGACTCCTTTAAGCAAAAAACGCTTGAAAAGGATAGTTTCAATGAGAATCAGCAGCGGCAGAGCAAGTGCAATCTGCAAAAATAACATACTTCCTCCTATTCAAGCGGAACCGCTGTCTGTTCTAAAATATTATTGATAATTTTCTCACCTGGATTGCTATTGTCAGCTGTAAGGCCTTTTGGTATTATTCTGTGTGCAAGAACAGGAACTGCCATTGCCTTAATATCATCGGGTGTAACATATGTACGGTTTTTAAGCAGAGCATGAACCTGTGAGGCTTTCATAAGTGACAAAGTACCTCTTGGGCTGACACCCAAATGAACCCCAGAATGTTTCCTTGTTGCTTCTGCAATATTTATTATGTACTCCATTATATCCTCTGAAACTTTTACTTTTGAGTATATCTCCGATGCTTCACATATTTCAGTAGCGGTTACAACTGACTTTAACTCCGCAAGAGGGTTGTTTTCCTTGAACCTTTTTAGAATATCTATTGAAGACTTGGTATCGGGATATCCCATTGAAGTTTTAATCAAAAATCTGTCCAATTGGGCTTCAGGCAGCGGAAACGTTCCTTGAATTTCTACCGGATTCTGAGTAGCTATAACGAAAAACGGAGTAGCAAGTTTTCTGGTCTCACCGTCGATTGTCACCTGTTTTTCCTCCATACATTCCAGCATTGAGGACTGAGTACGGGGAGTGGCACGGTTTATTTCATCGGCAAGGACGATATTGGAAAATACCGGGCCCGGCCTGAAAGTAAAATTACTTTCCTTCTGGCTGTAAAAATTTATACCTGTAACATCTGAAGGCAACAAATCAGGTGTAAACTGTATACGTCTGAAGCTGCAATCAAGGGAAGCGGCCAATGCTCTTGCAAAAACCGTTTTACCTGTTCCGGGAACATCCTCCAGAAGCATATGCCCTCCCGTAATTATGCAAATTAACGACAAATCTATTATGTCTTCCTTACCTACAATTACTTTTGAAACATTTTCTTTTATTTTATGTACGATTAGTCCAATATCTCCAAGCTCCATATATTTTAACCACCTTTTCTAGATTTTCACATAATTATATCACATCTTATAAAGTGGTTACATATTATCAGGCCTTGTTTACCTTTTTCCCTTTACCCTTTCCAAATATCTCATATAAACCCATTACAAGAAGGAATATTCCAAAAATGTGCTTTAAAGTCGCCCCGTTCATTGAAAGTGCAAGCTTTGAGCCCAGCACTGCTCCCCCAAGTCCCGAAATTACTATTGGTATACCCATTCTGAAGTTGACATTTTTATTTTTTATATGTATTACAAGTGCAACAATAGCTGTAGGTATGAAAAAAAGCAGGTTTACACTTTGTGCTATGTGCTGCTCGGGTTTAACGAAAATTACAAGAGCAGGTATAAGGATAGCTCCTCCGCCTATTCCCATACCGCTTATTATTCCTGCTGCCAGACCTATTAAAATAACTACCATAGCATTTGCCCTCCGATTTAAGTTTATTCCTAAAAAATCATTCTTATTGCCGCGAGTATCATAAATATTCCGAATATTTTACGAAGAATATTTGAAGGACATTTATTCAGAAGAAAAGCCCCTATAGCACCTCCCACAACACCTCCCACCATTGCCTTCCATGTTATGTTCCAGTCAACATAATTATGAGACAAATAGAAATAGGCACTTACAATTGTCAATGGCAGAATAATAAGCAATGCAGTAGCATGTGCCTTGTGTTCGTCTGCATCCAGCAGGAATACCATTGCGGGAACAGCTATAGTTCCACCTCCCGATCCAAAAAGGCCGTTTGCCACTCCTGCGGCTATGCCTATCAGGATGTATTTCAGATATCTTGCGGTCCTGCTTGAGAACGCCATTTAACAACCTCCAAAAATGAATTACTTCTCATTGTTATTGTTTTATAATATATTTGATTATAAACTGGTAAAAATTCGTTAATTAGATATTTTCCCTGTTCAACCTATGATAAAATAAATTAATGGAAGGAGCCTTACATATGACAAAACATAAGCCATACATAATACGCTCACTTATTTCTCTTTTATTGTTGTTTTCATTTATTTTTATTTATCCTATTAATGTTCAATCTACAACTGCCGGTCAAAATGTCACAAAGAAAGACCTGGTTCTTGTAAAGGACCATACCAAAAACTTCGTCATAGATATGAAATATGCTACCTGTAACAATTTTACAGGCAAAACCCTTTATCCGTCTCCCACCTGCGTTCTTACCAAAGGTACTCTTGATAAACTTATCAAGGCAAATACCCTTGTTATGAAGCAGGGTTACAAAATAAAAATCTGGGATGCATACCGTCCTCTATCTGTTCAGAAAATCATGTGGGATGCCACACCTGATAAGAAATACGTGGCAAACCCCTATGGCTCCGGCTCAAAACATAACAAAGGTGCTGCTGTTGATGTCACACTGGTAGACAGTAAGGGAAAGGAGCTGAAAATGCCTACAGGCTTTGATAATTTCACCGAAAAGGCTTCTCCCAACTACAAGGGAATGACTTCTGAACAAAGGAAGAATCTTACCATTCTCTCCAAGGCTATGACCTCTTCAGGCTTTAAAACCATAAGTACCGAGTGGTGGCATTATGAGGACACAGACTGGAAAAACTATAAAACCCAGGATGTATCTCTAAGCAAATTTGACAAAGTAAATTATACCTTTGACAAAAATAAGATTGAAAATCTCAGGTTTATCAAGGAAAGCGGTACTTCTCAGCTAATAGTTGTAACCTCCCAATTAATTAATTCTTCAAATGCAGTAATCAGTACATATGAAAAGAAAAACAATGTTTGGGTAAACATATATAAGGGAATTCCGGCATACATAGGTTTGAAGGGCTTTTCTTTAAATAAGCAGGAGGGGGATAAAAAAACACCCGTTGGTGCTTTTCATATAGGTACCTGCTTTTCAAAAACTTCAAACCTTGAAACAGGACTTAATATTTATAAATATGACTCAAAGGATGTATGGGTAGACGATCCGGGGTCAAAATATTATAATACACACCAACGTGAGCCTGTTAACGGGAGATGGAAATCCTCTGAAAACTTCAGCAAAGTTAAGAATGGTATCTATGATGTATTTTTTAATATTGAGTACAATAACGACAGAGTTAAAAACAAGGGTAGTGCGATATTTTTTCATATAGCCAATCCCACCGTCTCTATAAAATATACAAATGGTTGTGTTTCAGCAGACAGACAAAATCTGTTAAAAATCGTAAAATGGTTGGATAAGGATAAAAGTCCCATGATACTGCAAGGGCCTCTGTACGAGATAGCCAAATTTTAGGTTGAATAATAATATATTTAATTTTATAATTTATGTATCTGTGACAGGCTATAAAACTATATTTTGAGAGGTATAATTTATGGATTCAAACAATAACAGCAGTGTTCTAAGGAGCAAGTTTTTCAGATACGGTTGTTACCTGCTTCTTGCTTTAATAATTATATATATGTTCGGGAAGATAAATTTCTTTATCTCACCCTTTCAAAGCTTTGTTTACTCAATAATCTTTCCAATACTTTTCGGAGGGCTGCTATATTATATCCTGCGTCCAATAGTTTTAATGCTTGAAAAGGGCAGGATTCCTCACATTTGGGCAATAGTTCTTGCTTTTGTTATTGTTCTTTCTGCATTGATACTGTTAAGTTCCTATACCGGGTCAATTATTAAATCCCAGTTTAACGACTTTGCAAAAAGTCTGCCGTTCTTGTATGAAAGGGCTGAAAATACTGTAAATAATCTTCTTACAAGCAATTTGCTAAGTTATTTTAATGATTCAAATTTTCAGACCTCTGACATAGCAGATAAAGTTTCCAATTTTCTGCAAAGTGCTGCCAAGAGTGTAGGAAAAAACACAATTAACTTTATAGGAGCTATTACAAATATCGGTTCAGTAATTATTATTTTGCCGGTCATTTTGTTTTATTTCTTAAAAGACGGACACAAGTTCATGCCTAGTGTAGTTAGATTTTTCCCTGCTTCACAAAAAGACAATATGAGAAAGATTTTAATGGATATAGATTTTGTACTGTCAAATTATATTGCAGGTCAGCTTCTGGTAGCTTTCTTTATAGGGCTTCTGATGTATATCGGCTATCTGATTATAGGCTTGAAATACTCCCTATTATTGGCAATATTCGCCATGATTACGTGTATTATTCCATTCTTCGGCCCATGGATTGGAATCATCCCTGCCATACTTCTGTCACTGGCAGACAACCCTTTCATGGCAATAAAGATATTTATAGTAATGACTATTGTTCAGCAGATAGATAATAATTTTATTTCACCTCAGGTAATGAAAAAGAGTATGGACATCCACCCTCTGACAGTCATTCTGCTATTAATGGGAATAATACCTATATTTGGATTCATAGGTTTGATTATAGTTATTCCTCTGTATTCCGCAATCAAGATTACAATTAAAAATATAATTGAAATGTACTACCCTAAATACGCAGAAGCACTTAACCTCGACATGCCCAATGAACCTGAAAAGCCTCAAAAAACAGCAAAGTTCAATTTCAAGAAAAATAAGTAAAATTAATATTTATATCGAGGACTTCTGACCTGCTTCCGATGCGGACTGTGGGGCCCCATGTTCCGTATCCGCAGGATACTATAAGATTAAAATTATCGTCTTTGAGGTAGCCGTTATCCTCTTCAAAAATGCCACCGGTTACAAGACTTACGGGAAAGAACTGCCCCCCATGAGTATGGCCTGAAAGCTGTAAATCTACACCTTCCGCCCTTGATTCCGATAGGTCCTTCGGCTGATGGTCAAGCATTATAACGGGCAGGCTTTTATCTACACCCTCCAAAAGGTTACTAAGTTTTTCTCTATGGTAACCGCTGGTATCAGCCATATAATCCTCACGCCCTACCAGATAAAAGCTGTTGTTAACCTTAATATATTTATCTCTGAGAACAACCAACCCGCTTTCCTCATACATTCTGGTTATCTCTTCAACATCATTTGAATAGTATTCATGATTTCCCATTATGACATAAGCACCGAATCTGGTCTTAAGTCCTTTTAGTTCCTCCAGCATATTTGCCTTTTTTACAGGTTCTATTTCTCTGTCAATTAAATCCCCTGTTATAACAGCTATATCCGGATTTAAGGAATTAATCTTCTCTACTGCCGTACGAAGCCTGTCCCTGCCTATAGTATCTCCAAGATGTACGTCTGAAATCATGGCACATTTCAGTTGCTCCATATCTCCTGCCTTTTTATCGACATTGACTTCATATGATACTATCCTTGGCATAAAAGCATTGTATGTTCCAACAGCAAGTATAATCCCTACAAATAATACTACCGCCGCTGCCACAAGCCAGGTTCTGTCTCTTAGGAAACCCGGAAGAATATTCAGCTTTTTTCCAAGAATTCTGAAAACATCCAGTAAGACAACAATCCCTATAAAGTATACAAATGCTGCCAGCCAGTAGCCTCCCACCGTGTTAACTGCACGTCCAAGCCTGTCCGGTAGGTATTTGCCTCCTATCATTCCCACAAAATACGTAGATGCAAGTATTGCAATAATAACCCAATATGCATACTTATTTACAGGAACCTTTGTATTTATGGATTTTAGTCCTCTCAACCCGATGTAATAATTCAGAAAAGCATATGTAAGAAGTGCAAAACCTGCTGTTATTAGTCTCATTTTTTTCTCCTCTCTGTTTCATATGTTTATTAGAATAATTACCTTTATTTTTAAAAACAATACTGCTACTTAATATATTAATAGTAATTTTTACATATATAAAACATATTTTCAAGCATAAAAAACCCTGCTCCTTTAAAAGGAAACAGGGTTTTTTATACACAAGTATTTAGATTTGCTTTTTGAAAGCTTTTCTTCCTTGCTCCATTTGCGACTTGAGTTCATCTACTGTAATTCCTTTTTTTGCAGCCAGTTCTTCCAGCTTCTTTTCTCTTTCGGCTTCCATTTTGGCTTTTGCATCATCAAAGGCTTTAACGACCGCGTCCTCCTGAGCCTGTGTTATGGTTCCTGCCTTCACTAAACTGTCAAGACTCTCTTTAATTGTATTCTGAGTGTCTTTTGAAGGTTTTAGTGCCTCACAAATTGCCTTTTGTTGATCGGAGGTTATTGTCCCTGCTGTTACAAGGCTATCTAATACATTAATATGCTTTTGATTTCTTCCCTTGAAAGTACCTTTTTTGCCGGCAGGTTTCTGTGCCCTTGCATCATCAAATGCTTTGACTACTGCATCCTCCTGAGCCTGTGTTATAGTTCCTGCCTTCACTAGACTGTCAAGACTCTCTTTAATTGTATTCTGAGTGTCTTTGGAGGGCTTGAGCGCCTTGCAAATTGCCTTCTGTTGGTCGGATGTTATTGTTCCTGCCTTTACCAGACTATCCAAAATGGCCGGTTTTTTAAATCCACCCTTTCCCTTAAACATTTGAGAGTTCTGGTATTTCGGTTTTGCTGTATCTGATGATTTTTCGGAACTAGCAGCAAAAGCAAAACTCATTGAATTGATTAAAATAGCCAGACCTAAACTCATTCCGATTAATTTTTTTGCATTACTCAACAAAAATCACTCCTTCAGTTGTTTTTTTCGGATAATATATCCATGGTTATAGAATAGCCATCCTCTGTGTAGTTATTGTGAGCTTTTTGTTAACAAAATTTGAACAGGATGTAACAAGTAAATTTTAAAGAATGTATAAGCATATTTTGAATATATTTATAATAATAATCGGTTGGGGGTTTTTATGAAATACATATACAAGTCAGGAATTATAGTGTCATTGTTCTTTATAATTCTTGCCATAACTACAATTTGTATAAGAGTAGATAATCAGAATCACAAAACAAATATAATCGGAGGGTCTTTCAAGGAATTAGCACAAATTAAAGAAACTGATGAGGTATTATCCAGACAAACAGTATCCATTATGAAAGAAAAACGGAATAATTTCAATGAAACTTATTTCAGGCCATCTTCCCTAAAGTCACTGAATAACAATTTTATTGACTTTAACACCTTTACAGAAACTTTCAAGGGAGGAACGGTTCCGAGAGAATTAATGGATACTCCAGTTAAAACAATTGTCAATTATTTCAGTGTGCTTCAGCAGGCTGAAAACCTTACAGATGAAAAAACAGGAGGTTGCGGTACTGTGGGTTATGCAAAAGAACCATACCCGATAGCATACCAGTTTCTTTCTGAAAGTAATAAGAAATCAATGCCCTACAATGATTATCTGGATTCCTTTCAGGGTATAGGACATATAAACCTCATTAAAGTAATACCGGTAATAACTGAAAATCTAAAGGAAATCAAATATTTTTTGGAATTGGAGATTCTTGAAGGAACAAATACCGGGGGAACAGCCTTTAACTATTTTTTTGCAGAGATTTCACTTATAAACGCAAAGAACAGGTATTATATTGATTCTCTCTTCCTGACTCCTGAGGATTTTTTCTGCGCTGCATATCACGGCTGGTCACAAAATGCAGAATCCTATGTTGAAATTGTATACGGTAATTGGTGCGGTTTGATTAAAAAACAATATCCGCCTCAGCAAAATGATTTTACTAAGGAAATTGTCGTTGACGGAGTAAATGGAGATAAATATATGTTCAAGTTTGCAAAATTGACCAATGGTACAGATTTTCTAATAAATACACTTATACAGAAAGACGGTGCCTGGGTTCCTGTAAACATTGATGTTAACAAGTGTCTTGAAAAAATGAAAAAAGAAAAAGCATAACAGCTGTAATTAACAGTTGTTATGCCTCTGATTGCTATGCTTTAATGCTATTGTAAACTCTTTTTGCGTACTCTTTTGCAGCTTTTATATCGTTTGCATCAGGACTCTTTCTGTTTGCAAATATAAAATACTTTCCTTTGCAGCAGAATGATTCATCAACAATATTTATACCCTTTTCTTTTAAAAGAGATTTAATTGTATTAATTGCCGAACCTGCTACACCCTTTCCGTTAGTTCCGAAAACAGCTACATTTTTAACTCTGTCCTTGTTTAAAGTTCTGACAAATTCCAGTAATTTCGAATCAGGTTTGCCTGCGTATTCACCTGTACCGAGAAACAGTAAGGCAACGTTTTCAGGCGGATATGCAGGGGGAATCTGTTCTGATTTCAATACATCATCCAGCTCATCTGCAATTGCATCCGCAATCTTCTTGGTATTTCCACCTTTACTGTAATACAAAACCCATGTCTTCATTGCAATCTCCTCTACAAATATTGTTATGTTTGTAAAAGACTTATTGGTTCTGCCGGATATACCTGTCTATAGCCTCAGCTGCTTTCTTTCCGGCACCCATTGCCAATATAACAGTAGCCGCACCGGTAACAGCATCACCACCGGCATAAACTCCACTCTTACTTGTTGCACCAGTCTCTTCTTCAACTATTATACCGCCCCACGATTGTATGTCAAGTCCGGGTGTAGTCGATGATATAAGAGGATTTGGAGATTGTCCTATTGCAATTATGACTGTTTCAAGGTCTACTATATGCTCTGAACCTTTCTTTTCTACAGGACGCCTTCTTCCTGACTTGTCAGGTTCGCCAAGCTCCATTTCCACACATTCCATTCCTTTTACCCAACCGTCCTCTGTTCCCAGAATCTGCTTAGGATTGGTCAGAACCTTGAAAATTATCCCCTCTTCTTTTGCATGATGAACCTCTTCAAGCCTTGCAGGCATTTCTGCTTCTGAACGTCTGTATATAATGTAAACATTCTCGGCTCCGAGACGCTTTGCGCTTCTGGCTGCGTCCATAGCAACATTACCGCCTCCTACAACTGCAACATTTTTCCCGACAAATACCGGGGTATCGGTACTTGGGAATTTGTATGCACCCATAAGGTTTATTCTTGTTAAAAACTCATTTGCAGAGTACACTCCGTTGTAGTTTTCTCCTGGAATCCCCATAAAACTTGGCAGACCGGCACCGGAGCCTATAAATACTGCCTTGTAGCCTTCTTCTTTCAGATCCTCAACGGAAAGTACCCTACCTATTACCATATTTGTCTGTATATCAACTCCCAGGTCCTTCACTGTCTGGATTTCCTGCTGAACCAAAGCCTTTGGCAGACGGAACTCAGGTATTCCATACATAAGAACTCCACCTGGGACGTGGAATGCTTCAAAAATTGTTACTTCGTATCCCATTTTTGCAAGGTCTCCTGCACAGGTAAGTCCGGCAGGACCTGACCCTACAACAGCCACCTTTATACCATTACCTTCAGGCTTGTTAACGGAAGCCTTTACGTTCTGCATGTACCAATCTGCTACAAACCTTTCAAGTCTGCCTATTCCAACAGACTCACCCTTTTTTGCTCTTACACATACCATTTCACATTGGGACTCCTGTGGACAAACTCTTCCACAGACAGCAGGCAGGCTGTTGGTTTCTCTTATTTTATTATAAGCTTCCTCAAATTTTCCTTCTGCTACTAGCTGGATAAACTCAGGTATCTTTACGTTAACAGGGCAGCCGGAAACACATGGTTTGTGTTTGCAGTTGAGGCATCTCTGTGCTTCTTCAATAGCCATCTTCTCATCGTAACCCAGTGCAACCTCTTTAAAGTTCTTGTTTCTTATGTCTGGCTCCTGCTCAGGCATTTTTACCTTAGTTAATGACATATTAGGCATTATTTGCACCCCCAAGTCTGCATACATGTATATCAGTGGATTCTTTCTCCTGTTTTTTGTACATATTCTGTCTTCTCATTGCTTCGTCAAAATCTACTTCATGTCCGTCAAAGTCAGGCCCGTCTACACAAGCAAATTTAGTTTTTCCTCCGACTGTCAGCCTGCAGCCTCCGCACATGCCTGTTCCGTCTATCATAACCGGGTTCATGCTTACCAATGTCTTAATACCATATTCTCTGGTGAGGTTGCTGACAGCCTTCATCATTACAAGTGGCCCTATAGCAATAACCAAATCATATTTATTTCCTTCATCTATGAGTTGCTTCAACACATTAGTAACAAAACCTTTATTTCCGTTTGAACCGTCATCAGTTGCTACAATTAGCTTGCTGCTGACCTTTTCCATTTCTTCCTCAAGAATAATAAGGTCTTTATTTCTGAAACCTGTAATTGCATGAACTTCTGCGCCAAGACTGTGAAGTTTTTTGGCTTGAGGATAGGCTATGGCACTTCCAAGACCGCCTCCGATAACAGCAACCTTTTTATAGCCATCAAGATGTGATGCAATTCCCAAAGGCCCTACAAAATCAAGGAGACTATCTCCCTCATTCATTTCAGCCAGCTCTCTTGTGGTCTTACCGACTATCTGATATATAATCGTAACAGTACCGTTTTCCCTGTCATAATCAGCTATAGTAAGGGGTATTCTTTCTCCCCCTTCGGATATCCTCAAAATGATGAATTGTCCCGGCTCAGCTTTCTTTGCTATTAATGGTGCGTCTATAGACATTAAAACTACTGAAGGATTCAATACTTGTTTTTTTACTATTTTAAACATCCAAATTCCCCCCCATTTGATATTATGGTTTTATAACATTCTATAAGACATTCTAATTGTAATTGTATAATTATGATGTACTAAAAGTCAACACAAACGATAGGTTTAAATAATACCATTTATCGTAAACCAAGTCTTTTGAATATTATATATTTTTTGTCAGTATTTCCCCTACTGTAATATCTGAAACACCTTTCATGAGTGTATTCAGGATATCTTGTTCTGTTATGGATTTTATAACATGCAAGTCATTATCCAGTACCTTAATTATATGAAATACATTGGAATAGTCCATTGATTTTACCAAATCCAGTACCTTAACATCTTCCAATACCGCAATTTCTCTCACAGGAAAAATACCTTTTCTAATAATAGCCGAACGTTTTAAAATGAAGTTCTTCATATTTAAGATGGCAGCCTCCTTTTTGTTTTTCTTTAAAAGAAAAATAATGTAAACTCCAATTAAAACAAGACTCCCATTGTACCTACTTTTAATTAATACCACAGTTCCGATACATATAATCATAATTGAAAAAAACAATGAAAATATATTCATAAGTCTGTTTGCACGGAATAAACCCACTTTATCAGCCAGAAGTTCTATTGCGATTCTACCACCGTCAAGGGGAGGGATAGGAATCAAATTAAAAATAGCCAGCCATAAATTTATTGTTATGGCCAGCATAATATCTACATTTAAAAATCCTCCTGCAAGAGTCTTCCACATATGTACACAATATATGATTATTGCAAAAACAACATTTACCAAAGGGCCTGAAATATATATCAGAAGTTTTTGAGACTTACTGCATTGAAAATCATCAATAGCTGCATTAACGCCTACAGGTAAGAGCCTAAAGCTGCTGAGTCCGGCCCCGCACATAGCTCCGGTAGCAATATGACCAAGTTCATGACAAATAATGAAACCCAAGGTCATAGAATATGCAACAAGAAGTTTTCCTATCATTGCCGCCAGAAATACAGGAATAATCAATAAATCTATCTGAATCCTTGTTCCTTTGAGCCGGAAATCGATATGTGGCAATACTTTAGTTACCTCCGTTAATAAGGTCAAAGAGCTTTCCCGGGTTAATCAACTTGTTGTCCTTCCATACTTCAAAATGCAGATTTGAACTTGCCTCATCCTCCGAGTTACCAACCTTCGCAATTATATCTCCTTGATTAACCTTTTGTCCTACTTTTGCAACCAGGATTGAACAATGCCCGTAAAGAGTCATTATACCGTCATTGTGTTTTATCTTTACATATTTATCATATTCGGGATTTGAGCCCACCTCAGTAACCTCTCCTGACAATGCTGCTTTGATAGATGTTCCCATATTTGCCTCTATATCAATACCTGTATGGAACTGAGGATTTCCGCTTAGTGGGTCGGTCCTTGTTCCAAAGGGTGAAATTATTTCTCCTTTGATAGGAACAATAAATGAGTATTTATCTGCAATACTCTTTATTTCAATATCGTCCAACACCTGCATATCACTTCCTGATACTGATTTACTGTCTGTAGAAACAGAACTGCTGCTTGTGCCGGATGCCGGATTAACCCCACCACCTGAATCTGTTTTATCTATAACTGATGAAGTCTGAATATCATTACCATCTGTACTATTTCCGCCTCCCACCAGTTTCTGAAGCTTACCGCCCCCTTCAGGCAGTCTTACACCTAATGTAGTAGCCGCACTAATAATATATTTATTTACGTCATAGTTTACAGTTGTAATTGACTTAACCTTTGATATAAAGGTATCTGTTGCAGGTGTATTCGCTGCCTTGCACAAGGCTATTGCAGATAAAAAAACCACTACAATCAGCATTTTTGCGGCTGCAATTGTTGAAATGAGGTCATTGTTTGTATTTCTTCTGTTTCTCCGGGGAGTACCGGTCGGTCGGGAGTATTTCGGTCTTTCAATAATTTCGTCCATTACTTCCACCCTTTCTTTGGCTTATTAATAATTATATAAATTATATTTACCAATTTAAAGGAATATTCCAGATAGCGTTTTATAGCCAACAAAAAAGATACCCTGGAATATATAGGATATCTTCTAAAATAAAAACTCTGTTTTAAATTTTTCTTAATCCTGCCTCAGCAGTTCCCTCCACGCAAGGTCTCCACGTTCAAGACCTTTTATAAGGACCTCGGCAGATGCTATATTGGTAGCAAAAGGAATGTTGTTCACATCACAATGCTTGAATAACAGGTAATTATTGTGGTCCTCTTCACTATTTGCATCCCTGAAATAAATCAGTAAATCAATTTCGTCGCAAGCAATCCTGGCAGATAACTGCTGTGCACCCAGACTGCCGTATGCAAGAAGATTGACATTCAACCCTGTGGCTTTATTGATCATAATACCTGTAGATCGTGTCGCTATTATATGATGTTCATGAAGAATTGACTTGTAAGCTATACAAAAGCTTGCCATTAATTCTTTTTTGTTATCATGAGCTATAAATGCTATATTCATCTAACCAATCACTTGCCTTTGAGTTTATTTGCCTGCATTTTTTACATTTTTTATTGGAATATTTGCAATGAGAGCCGGAACCACTCTGTCACCTTCTTCACTTTTGGTTCTGGTTAATTGTATATCAAGTGCACTCTCGTCGATTTCCATGTAATGTTGTATTACCTTTATTATTTCACCCTTAACCATTTCTAAAAATTCAGGAGAAACGTTAGCTCTGTCATGAATCAGCACCAACTGAAGCCTTTCTTTGGCTACATCCTTAGACGGCTTGGATCTGCCAAAGATTTTAGAGAAATCTATCAGCATACTACTAACCCTCCTTATGTATTTTTAAATCCCAGTAATTTTTTAAACTTGTTCAAAAATCCTTCATCAGTTTCAAGGTTCATAATGGGTACATCTTCACCTTGTATTCTTCTGGTTACATTCCTGTATGCTTGTCCTGCAAGTGATTTTTCATCAGTTACCGCAGGCTCACCTTTGTTTGTAGAGACAACAATCTTTTCATCGTCAGGTACAACACCTATCAAGTCAATCGCAAGTATATCAATGATATCGTCAATGGTCATCATATCTCCGCGCTTAACCATATCAATTCTTACCCTGTTTATTAAAAGCTTTGGATTTCTCAGTTCATTTGCCTCAAGCAACCCTACAATACGGTCAGCATCCCTTACGGCTGAAACCTCCGGTGTGGTTACTACTATTGCTCTGTTTGCTCCGGCAATAGCATTTTTAAAGCCTTGCTCAATTCCTGCCGGACAATCTATTATTATGTAATCAAATTCATTTTTTAATTCATTTACAAGATTAATCATCTGCTCAGGTGCTACTGCTGACTTGTCTCTTGTCTGTGCTGCGGGCAGGAGGTACAAGCCTTCATACCTTTTATCCTTTATCAGGGCCTGCTTAACTCTGCAAACTCCTTCAATAACGTCAACCAAATCGTATACGATTCTGTTTTCCAAGCCCATTACAACATCCAGATTTCTTAGTCCTATATCAGTATCTATAAGTACTACCTTTTTACCTGCCAGTGCCAGGCCAGTACCAATATTGGCAGTTGTTGTAGTCTTACCTACTCCACCCTTTCCGGATGTAATTACAATTACCTCGCCCATACAGCATTGCCTCCAATTCTAAGAAGAAAATATATTAAAAGAGAATTATTTCAAACTTATACACATTAAACTATATATTTGTTTTTTCAATTTGTCAATATTGCTGCCTTTTTGAACCGGGCTATCTGGCTGGTAAAAAACGTTCTACGTAAAGGGTGTCATCCTTTATATAAGCCAGTTCAGGTATAGGATTCCCAACTCCTCCTTTTTCATCAGGAGGACGTGTTATAATGTCTGCTATTCTCAACTGTGTGGGATTCAAACCCAAGGCTGCCACTATAGCTTCCTTGTTTCCGTCGCTGCCTGCATGAACAACTCCCCTGAGCAAGCCCATTACAACTATATTTCCGGTAGCCTCAATTACTGCACCGGGATTAACATCGCCAAGTATTACCAAATTACCATCAAAATTTACCAATTGTCCTGAGCGTACAGTTCCTCTGTAAAACTTTGTCTGTCCTTCTTCTATACCCTTAAAGAACATATACTTTTTTATCTGATTCTTTCTTTCAACAGGCTTGTCCGTTGAAACATTATTAGCTACCGCCTGAACCTGTTCCTTATCCTCTTCAAATGATTCTATCCTGGCTCCGCTTTCTCTTACAAGTATTTCCAACAACTGGGACTTTTCTTCTTCATTGAGGCTTCTGCCTTTATATTTTACCGCCAGTTTCGCACCTCTGAAGAATTTACCTGCAGAATTTACTTTATCCCTCATACATTGTAGAATTTCACTAAATTCCGGCTCATGCTTTAAAATGATTGTCAATCCGTTTACAGTCCCTTTAAAAGTTACTGAACTTTCATCCATACTTTTAACCTCCACCTGCCTTACCCTGCGGCATAAATACTTTACTTGGTCAATTGGACTATATCTGCTTTAACAGTATAATCCTTATTGCCTGTTCCGTTTGAATCAAAGTAATATTTAAGTATGTCCTTTGCAATGGGTGCAGTATAAGCACCAAAAATTCCTCTTTCAACTACTACGGCTACTGCTATCTGAGGCTTGTCGGCCGGAGCGTAACATATAAACAGTGCATTTGAGGACTGAGTTGCTTCCCTTCCTGTTTCGGCAGTACCTGTTTTTCCTGCAACCGTTATAGGCTTTAAGTCCTTGAATTTATCGGCAGCAGTTCCATCTGTGGCATTGGCAACCGCAATCATGCCCTGCTGAATTACTTTCATATTTTCCTTCTTAACCGGAATTATTTCATATTCAGGCTTTGTTTCAGTTACGATAGAGCCATCAAACTTTACAACCCTCTTTATAATGTGAGGTTTTAAATGCTTACCTCCATTTGCGATGGTAGCTGCATAGTTTGCAAGCTGTATTGGGGTAAAGCTGTTATACATCTGTCCTATTGATGTTTGTGCTGTATCAGCAGCAGTCCAGGGATATGGCTCAACTTTCTTTTTATACTCTCTGGAGGAAATAATCCCCTTACTTTCACCCAGGAGATCAATTCCTGTCTTTTGGCCCAAACCGAACCTTTTTGCCCATTTTACTAAATTATCAATTCCAACTTTATTACCAAGATTGTAAAAATAAGGATTAGACGACTTTTGTATTGCAGTTATGAGATTAACTGTTCCAAGACCGGCACGGTATTGGTTGTACTCAATTGACTTTAGCATCAAACCGTCGAATGTCTCGTATCCTCTATCAAAATATGTTTCAAATGGAGTTGTTTTTCCTTCCTCTAATGCTGCAATTCCAACTAAGGGCTTAAAGGTTGAACCCGGTGTATAAATTCCGGCAATGGCCCTGTTATACTCCGAGGTAGTTGTATTTTTAGGGTCTCCCAAGGCTGCTTTTGCTTTATTTGCCACCTTATCGTCAGGGTCTGCAATGAATATGGACGGGTCATAACTTGGGTAATTTGCAAGTGCAAGTACTTCTCCGGTATTCACATCTATGGCAACTGCAGCTCCTGCGAATGCGTCATGACGATTTTTTTTATCACTAGACTCACGTATAAGTTTTATATTTTTTGCAAGGGAATCCATTGCTACCTTTTGAAGTCCCATGTCGATAGTCAACACTACGTCACTACCGGGCTTTACTGCTTCCTCACTGACTGTTCTTGGCTTTCCGTTATCATCTACTTCAACACGTCTGTAACCGTTAGTACCTCTCAGATACCCTTCGGTAGTCAGTTCTACTCCTGACTTACCTATAATATCCGTCATTTTATAGCCTGCATCGCTGTTCTTAGCCAGTTCTTCAGCATCTATAGGCCCTACGTGACCAATTAACTGCCCTGCATACTTCGCATCAACATATTTCCTGCTGGGAACACTCTCTATAATTACTCCCGGAAATTCGTCGCTCCGTTCCTCCAGCTCTGCAATTGTTTTGGTACTGATTGAATCTGCAAGGACAGGATCCATTGAAATTCCTTGAAACCTGAGTGTCATAATATCATAAGCATCCTTTTCGGAGTACTTGTCATCAACCTTGAACACCATGTCCTTGACATATTCATATACTTCTTCCGGTGTAGAATCCTGATCAAAGCCCTTGAAATCATATCCTGTCATAATCTTAAGGGTTTTTTTCCGGTTTTCATTATTTTTCAGCATAGTTCCGAAACCCACCGGGTAGGTCAGATACTTTGAGAAAGTTTTGTTGTAAGAGTCTCCGTTCTTTTCAAGAACCTTAAGAATTTTATACATCATTTCATTGAGCTTTTTAGACCCAAGCCCGGTATCCATCAATATAACGGAATAACTGGTGGAATTAACAGCTACAGGAACGCCATACCTGTCAAGTATATTCCCACGTTCAGCCAGAATGGTCGTTGATCTCATTATTTTACTTTGGGACTGTGTATAGTAGTTTTCGCCCTGAACCAGCTGCATGTTCGCCAACTGGTAGACAATTACAGAGAACATCAGAACTATAGCTATTCCCACAATGGTATATCTGTCTTTAAAAAACTGTTTCATTTAACCTCTAAACCTCATTTAGTACCTGTTTTTTTCTTCAACCTCTAAAAATTTTCTGTCCAACAATATGATAATTACAAATATAACGATACCCAAAACACAGTTCACCAGCGACTCCGGTAAAATCACAGTTTTGAGGGTTGCAATAAACTCGATTTTTAGGCCCAGTAAGTAGGATGCAAATATAATCGCAGACTCGAAAATATATGTAGATAAAAAAGTACAAAAAGCCATTACAAGTATATTTTCCTTAAAAAGCCTTTTGTTTATATTGCCCAATGCAAGTCCGAGAAGCATTCCCACAAGAGCATGATACCCTAAGGCAACACCTATTACGGCATCCATGCATAATCCCGCAGAAAAGCCAACAACCGCACCGTCCGTCTTGCCTTTCAGCAGTGAAATACTCACTATTAAAATAATAACAAGATTCGGAGATACTCCAAAAATTGCAAAGTTATTCAATAATGTAACCTGTGCAGTTACAAATATGAATATAAGTATAGCATATAAAATTACTTTATTTCTCATTTGTCTGCATTTTCCATTTCCGACTTTGATTGTGCTTCTTTATTTCTGAGTATTACCACCTGATTTAGTCTTTTTAAATCGGCTGCAGGCTGAATAATTGCATATTTGTCAAGATCGCTTTCTCCTGATCTTATTTCCTTGACTGTTCCTATGGTAATACCCTTTGGATAAATACCTCCGATTCCGGATGTTTCAATTACATCTCCCTGAATCAGGTCAAGCTCTGCGGGAATATATTCCAGTTTACACAAACCTTCCTTTTCCAGCTTAATGTCTCCCTTTACAACAACATAGTCGCCACTTTTTGCAACAATGGCACTTACAGAGCTTCCATCTTCAATGATACTTATAATTTTGGAAGAAAAAGGTTGTGCAGACACTACTTTTCCCACAAGGCCTTTGCTGGTAATAACCGGCATATTGTAATCAATTCCGTTAGCAGACCCTTTATCCGTTAAAAAGATATTAAAGAGATTTCCGCCATCTCTAGCTATTATATTGGCACCAACAAAATCAGAGTCTGCCAGCTGATCTTTCAAATCAAAAACTTTCCGCAAGTCTTCATTTTCCCTTTTCAGCCTTAAATACTCGGTTCTTTCGTTATTTAACTTATCAATTTTTTCTCTTAACTCCTTGTTTTCAGCTTGCAGCTTTTGAACATTGTCAAAAAGATTTATTCCATCCCCAACCTTCTGTCCTGTATACGAAAATGCTTTTTCAACAGATGTAAAGGGTACTGAAATCAAGTTCCCTATCCAGTTTATGTTACTTGCCGGATTTACGGTCAAGCCTATACACACAATAAGAATTAATATTATTATTGTAACTACCAACGCCCTACTTTTAAAATACTTCAAGGAATACTTCTCCTCTCTTAACCCACCTACTTAAAGCTTTTAGTTATTTTAACCTCTGTGGCGATAAAAGAACCTTTTTCAGTGTCTCTATTTCCTCCAGGACTTTACCTGTTCCCAAAGCAACGCAATCAAGAGGATTTTCAGCTATTGAAACAGGCATACCTGTCTCCTGCTTTATCAGCTTATCCAAACCATCAAGAAGCGCCCCTCCTCCTGTGAGCATTATTCCTCTGTCCATAATATCGGCAGCTAACTCAGGCGGAGTTTTCTCAAGGGTATATTTTATGGAATCTATTATGGCATTGACAGGCTCCTTCAACGCTTCATTTATTTCTGTGGAGGTTATTTCGATGTTCTTAGGTAAACCTGTAATAAGGTCTCTTCCCCTTATCATCATTTTTTCTTCTTTCGCCTTAGGAAAAGCACTTCCTATTGTAACCTTGATTTCTTCAGCAGAACGCTCACCTATCATAAGGCTGTATTCCTTTTTAATGTAGTGGGCGATTGATTCGTCCAATTCATCTCCTGCAATTCTAAGTGACTTACTTGTAACGATACCTCCGAGAGATATTACTGCAACTTCCGAAGTACCCCCTCCTATATCAACAACCATGCTTCCGTACGGTTCTTCTACAGGTAATTCCGCACCAATTGCAGCTGCCATTGGTTCCTCAATAAGGTAGGCTTCTTTTGCACCTGCCTGTAGAGTCGCATCCTCAACAGCTCTCTTTTCAACCTCTGTAACACCTGACGGAACACATATAACAACTCTTGGCTTACTGAACCTGCCTTGAGACATAGCCTTTTTTATGAAGTACTTTATCATATTCTGAGTTATGTCAAAATCAGCTATAACACCATCTTTCATCGGTCTGATTGCTACAATATTGCCCGGCGTACGTCCAATCATTTCTTTTGCGGCTTCTCCTACCGCCAATACTTCGTTATTTTTAATGTTAACTGCTACAACAGACGGCTCTCTGACGACGATTCCTTTTCCCTTAACATGTACCAATGTATTCGCAGTTCCCAAATCTATACCAATATCTCTTGCAAAAAAACTCATTTAAAAAGTACCTCCTGTGTATTTTGGCTAAATAAAGCCTTGTTCTTTTAAACTCACATATCTTCCATCACCCAGTACAATATGGTCCAATACCTTTATCCCCAATATGTCTCCCGCATTTACAAGTCTGTCAGTAGTACGTATATCTTCGTTACTGGGTGTCGGATCCCCACTGGGATGATTATGTACAAATATAATACTGTTGCAGCCGCATTTCACAGCTTCGCTGAAAACCTCTCTGGGATGAACTATGGAAGCATTCAAACTGCCTGTTGAAATACTCACTATTTTTAATACTTTATTTTTTGTATCCAGTAGAATAGCTTTGAACATTTCCTTTTTCAAGTATCGCATTTCTTCCATCATCAGATTACTTACATCATCGGCACTTTTGACAAAATGGCGTACAACTCCGTTGCTCGTTGCTATTCTTTTTGAAAACTCAAGCACAGCTTTTATCTGAATCGCCTTTACACGGCCAATTCCCTTTACTTTCATAAGCTGTTCAATAGAGAGGTTGTTAAGGGAGGAAAGTCTTCCGTCCTGAGAAAGCTTTAAAACCTTCTGTGCAAGCTCTACAGCTGTGTAAGCTCTGGTTCCTGTCTTAATTACTATAGCAAGCAATTCGGCGTTTGACAGGCAGTCTGCCCCCACTTCCGACATTTTTTCATAAGGCCTCTCGCATATGGGAAGCTCTTTTATCTTTAACCTATCCATTGTTTCCCTCGTTAATTTTCCAGCGATCTAACTAACTCACATATCTTTCATTATACCATGTTTTTATTCCAATTACATCGTCATTATGTGTTTTAGAGTCGTAATTTTAAGAACCTGGTATTATAGAATTTTATTTAATAACGCTTTCCTGAAGCTTTTCCAACATATCACTTAGTCTGGTTAACGGAAGCCCGACAACATTTGAATAACATCCTTTTATTCCCTTTACAAATATTGCCCCGACACCCTGAGCTGCATAAGAACCCGCTTTATCATATGCCTCACCGCTTTTAATATACGCTCTGATTTTTTCATCATCCAGCTCTATAAATTGTACGATGGTTGTTTCATGTTGTATAAGCTCAATCTTGTTATCTAGGTCAATCAGACATACTCCGGTGATTACCTCATGTTCCTTTCCGCTAAGCTTTTTAAGCATTTCATAAGCATCTTCGGTGTCTTTAGGCTTGCCTAAAATCTCATCGTCAATTACTACAATTGTATCTGCGCCTAAAACCAAACCTTTTTTTACTCTGTTAGAAACATCTCTTGCTTTTTGATATGCCAGTTGTTCTGCTTTTTGGGCCGGAGTACCTGTCAACTCACTTATATTCTCATCAATTTCGCTTGGAATAATTTCAAATGGTAATTTTATTTGTCTCAGTAAGTCTTTTCTTCTTGGTGACGATGATGCCAAAACTATATTTCTCATTTATTATTCCTCTTATAATTGCATATATTTTTAAATATTATATATTTTTATAGGTATTATTTCAAATGTATTGTAGCTTTGTAATGAACCTTTAATGTATTATTTACTTTGTAGTATAATAATAGTAATTGTATTATATGGTTGTATTTATAGATATTACATGTCTTTGTAAAGTATATTATTGATAAATATTACTTCTCAACTATTTATTTTCGAAGTATAATATAGTAAACTATTAAAAATTAATGTTCAGCAGGTTTTCCAGATTAAATTAATTAAAGTAAGTTGGTGATTGAATGAGAATAGAAAAAGTTAATGAAAATGTACTGAGGGTCACAATCACATTAAATGACCTGGAAGAAAGAAATATTGATATTTCTTCTCTGAATTATAATTCACCTGCCGCCCAGGAATTATTCTGGGATATGATGGAACGTGCCGAAGAAGAGTACGGTTTCGCATCCGCTGATTCTCAGCTGGTATTTGAAGCCTCTCCGGAAAATGAGGACGGATTTGTTGTAACTATTACAAAGATTGACTCAGACGGCGAATTTGAATCTATTCAAAAATATATCAAAAGCAAATATAAGAATTCTGATTTGAGGCAGAAAAAGAAAAAAAGCAAGGTTTGCTCCACTTTGAACATATACTGTTTTGATTCAATTGAAGACTTATGCCAATTGGCAAAAAGGATTTATCCATTGTACAACGGTGAAAGTACTGTTTATAGGTTTAAAAGCAGTTATTACCTTCTACTTGCCGGGTCTTCATCCTCTCCTCAATTGGAGATAATTATGGATGAGTATTCTGCTCATGTGGGAAATGCCAACTTTTTCGAAGGCTATCTGAATGAATACGGAGAAAGGATTATCCATGAAAACGCTTTAGAAACTTTAAACGTTTACTTTTAATAAAATCATTAAAACCGGTTGCAGCTTTCGCTACAGCCGGTTTTATATTTATTTGTTATTCATTACTAAGTCAATTACCTTGTCATATGCTTTTGCCAGATCAAATACATCCTCGTCAATGAGAGTATCCTCTTCTATCAATACTTTTCCCTCATTGTCATATATGGTTTTCGATACTCTTTTGCCATTAAGAAAATCACGGTGTTTCTTTTCCATAAGCTCACTCATTGAACCTGATTCAATATTTTCGTCGATAATTGTATTGTTTGTTTGGATTGTATCTGAACCATCGTTTTCTATCCCTGATTCTAACTTTGAAATATCATCAGCGAGTGCAGATTCAACATTTTCCTGTACAACTATTAGGTTTTTACCAAAGGTTATAACACTTTCTCTTGGAATTAGTCTTATATTTTTTTGGTCTTTAATTGAAATGAACTCCAGCGCAAATATCGAACAACTGTTATCTTCATCTACATAGATATCCCCTATTTCACCTATTAAGCTTCCCTTTTTGGTCATAACTCTTGTGCCTTTAACGGGTATATTTTTTTGTAGATGGTCTATGGCAGCTGGTATTTTGCTAATATCATTTATAACAGCTTCATTTTCAATCGTCAGTGCATATTCACCGATTCCTATTACATCCTTTGCAGAAATAACTTTTGCATTTAGAATCTGTATTCCGTTTTCTACTACAACATAGTCAACCGCACCTTTTGCAGCATTAACTATAACTCCCTTTACCTTACCAACTTCTTCACCGTCACAAATACTAATTATAGGTAAACCTATTACCTCTTCAGTTTTTTTCATTAAAGCTGACCTCCTTGAAAAATGTAAAACAATCTTCCCTTATTTTAGATTTTTGATAATTTCCGCTCTGATTTCCGGTTTCAATTCATTACCGTACCTTTTTGCAACACTGTTCAAGATGCTGCAGGCCAATTCATTAAGTCCCAATTCCTTATACAGGGTACAAATGTCCAATACTACCCAAAAAACCATATCATTGCTAAGGCTGCCATAGTCCAAAGCCTTTGTATAGTACTGAACAGCCTGTTCTTTTTGGCCTTTAACTTTACAGTCAAAAGCTTTTAATACAAGAATTTCTGATTCATTAACAGGTGCACAAGTGTCTTCGGCAACTTCTTGTTCAGGAGTATCTTCCAAAATTTCATCACAAGCAACAGTTTCTTCGATAGCTGATATCAATTCACAATCTCCCTCAGCTGACAAATCCTCAAGGTTTTCATCGTTCTCGGAAACTTCAGGTGTCTTATCCTCCGATATTTCAGGTTTAAAATGACTTTTTGTCCTTCCAAAAAATCGTTCAAGTGCAATGCTGCAATTTATGGAACTCAGCCTGTCAGGAAGGCAAACAGAAACTATTATACTTATGGTAAAAACCAGGATTAAAAAGAAAATAGAAGCTATGATAATAAAAAATAAAATTTCAACCTTCTGGTTAATATTCTTAAAGCTCCCTATGTATCCAAACATTTTATTATAAGCCGGATTGAAAGTAATGCCAAGAATAGCCGCTCCTAATGAAATCGACATAAAAGTACCTAAATCAAGCTCTCTTGATTTATATAGATAGTAAAAAGCCAACAGAGCTGTAATTAGTATAGTTGCAGCAGCTATTATACTATATGTCATAGGGCCCTCCAGATAAAACTCTTAATTATAAATTTGTCAACATAATTATCCCAAAATATTATATTCGCCATAAATACATAAAATTCCTTCTTATTTTAATTTTTTTTCAAAGAAAAAACAGCTATTTGGGAATATCATCCAACATAGCTGTTTTAAAGTTATTATGTTCTTTTATAGTTTTTTAAGCTAATCTTTTCAGTACTTCAATTACCGCATCTCCAACATCATTTGTCTTTGAAGTTCCGCTCATATCCGGAGTCAAATACTTCTTTTCTACCATTACCTGCTCTATTGCATTTAATACTTTACTTCCCCAATTTTCATAACCGAAGAAATCAAGCATTTGGCTTACTGACCATATTGCCGCCAGAGGATTTGCTTTACCTTGTCCTGCTATGTCTGGTGCCGAACCGTGTACGGGTTCAAACATAGATGGGAAAGTCCTTGTTTGCACCGGCAGCTAGTCCCATTCCTCCTGATATTGCTGCACCCAAATCTGTAATAATGTCTCCAAACAGATTGGATGTTACTACTATCTGGAATCTCTCAGGCTGCTTTACAAAGAACATACATGCAGCATCTACAAGATATGAATATGTTTTTACATCCGGATATTCTTTTCCTACCTCTTCAAAAATCTGATCCCAGAATACCATTGAATAGTTGAGAGCGTTTGCCTTGCTTATACTTGTGAGAGTTTTACCTTCTTTTCTGGCCAGCTCGTATGCGTATCTGATAACTCGCTCGCAGCCTTTGCGTGAAAAAACTCCTGTTTGAAGTACAACTTCTTCAGGCTTGTCCTTGAACAGCCAATCTCCAGCACCGGCATACTCGCCCTCACTGTTTTCTCTTACTACAATCATGTCAATCCGGCTACGGTCTACTCCCTTTATAGGACACTCCGCACCCTCAAGGAGTTTTATCAACTATTCCTTTTTATGAACAAGTGCATTTTCCAATACTGTCTGCATATCAGAAGCACATATGAAATTTAAAGACTGTCTTACATTCTCAGGTATTTCTTCTATATCTTTCTTATTGTCTACCGGAAGAATTATTGTCTCAATTCCAGCTCTATGCGCCGCCAGCACCTTTTCTTTGAGTCCGCCTATGGGAAGGACTCTGCCTCTGAGTGTAATTTCGCCTGTCATAGCTACTTTTCTGTTTACCGGTAATCCTGACAAGGCGGATACCATTGCAGTTGCAAGTGTAATTCCGGCTGAAGGTCCGTCTTTAGGAATTGCACCTTCAGGAACATGTATGTGTATGTCATTTTTTTCGTGAAATTTCTCATCTATCTTCAATTCCGTGCATCTTGACCTTATGAAACTCATAGCAGCCTTTGCAGATTCTTTCATAACATCGCCCAAATGCCCCGTTAGCTCCAACTTACCATTACCCTGCATAAGGTTTACTTCTATTGAAAGTGTATCACCGCCTACAGGAGTCCATGCAAGACCAGTGGCAATACCGATTTCATCCTTTTCCCCTGCATAATCAAACCTGAATCTCTTAACTCCAAGAAATTTCTCCAGATTATTTCTGTTTACGGTTACAGATTTTTTTGATTCGGATACAATAACCTTTGCAACCTTTCTGCAAACAGAACCTATCTCTCTTTCAAGATTTCTTACTCCTGCTTCACGGGTATAGTAATTGATAATATCTCTCACAGTGCCTTCGTCTAATCTTATACTTTTTGCTGTAAGTCCATGAAGCTTGATCTGCTTTGGAAGCAGGTATTTCATAGCTATATTTGCCTTGTCCTCCTCGGTATAGCTGGAAAGATTAATTATCTCCATTCTATCGAGCAGTGGTCTCGGTATTGTATCCAAAGTATTGGCAGTAGTCAAGAACAATGAATTTGATAGATTAAACGGCAGCTCCATATAGTGATCCCTGAAAGCAAAGTTCTGTTCTGCATCCAGTACTTCCAGCATTGCAGAAGCCGGGTCGCCTCTGAAATCGCTGCTCATTTTATCTATTTCATCCAGAAGTATCAAAGGATTGTTTGAGCCCGCCTGTTTTAATGCTGATATTATTCTTCCGGGCATGGAACCAACATATGTCCTTCTATGTCCTCTTATCTCCGACTCATCCTTTACACCGCCAAGAGAAATACGTACATAGTTCCTGTTCAGTGCTTTTGCAATAGACTTTGCAATGGATGTCTTACCGACTCCGGGTGGTCCTACAAGACAAAGAATAGGGCCTTTGAGGCTATTCTTCAGCTTTTGAACCGCCAAATATTCTATTATTCTTTCCTTTACTTTTGTAAGACCGTAATGGTCTTTCTCCAGAATTTCTTCTGCACTTTTCAGATCTATATGCTCTTGTGTTGACTTATTCCAAGGCAAATCAAATATCCAATCAAGGTAGGTTCTTATTACACCGCCTTCAGCAGAGCCCTGAGGCATCTTCAAAAGCCTGTCCAATTCCTTCTGAACCTTCTTTTCAACCTCTTCCGGAAGCCCGGCTGATTTTAGTTTTTCCTTATACTCCTCAACCTCACCGGCAACTCCCTCTCTGTCACCAAGCTCAGTTTGAATTGCCTTCATCTGTTCACGAAGATAATATTCTTTCTGAAGTTTATCTATTTGTTTTCTTACTTTTGAATTTATATCTTTTTCAATCTCAAGTATTTCTGTTTCCTGATATAGAATTTCCAGTAGTTTTTCAACCCTTCTCAGCGGGTGGAATTCTGAAAGTATGGCCTGCTTCTGCTCAACCTTCAGAGGTATATTGTTTGCTATTATATCAGAAACTTGACTTATATTGCTAATCTCCACAACCGAAAGGGCTGTATCCGGAGAAACCTTTCCACTTAGTTTTACATAATCCTCAAAGGCCGAAACCAACCTTCTTTTCAAAGCTTCCACTTCATTTTCGACGAAGTCCTCTTCTTCTATAGTTGTCTCAACCACTTCTGCAATGAAAAAAGGATCATCCTGTACAATTTTCTTTATTTCTGCCCTGTTTATGCCTTCAACAAGAACTCTTATTGTATCACCCTGAAGTTTAAGTAACTGCTTAACCTTTGATACAGTACCGATTGAATAAATATCATCAGCACCGGGAGAATCAGCCGAAGCATCTTTTTGTGCAACAAGAAAAATCAGTTGGTCATTGATCATTGCCTCTTCGAGTGCCTTTATGGATTTATCCCTTCCTACATCAAAGTACAAGGTCATAAAAGGGAAAACCGTTAGTCCCCTGAGCGGAAGCAGCGGTAATTGCTTTTTCTGTTTTTTTTCACTTTTGTCAGCCATGTCTATCCTCTCATTTTTCCATAAAATATACCAATTAGCATTAATTATTATAACCTTATTGACTTTCCAGTTCAACTGATAAATCCCTTTTTTAGGCATTTATCAATTACATCTGATTATGAGGCCTCTTTCAGAATCAACTGTTACTACAGAGCCTGATTTCAATATCTTAGTAGCATTTTCAGCCCCTACTACTACAGGTATATCCAGTGCCAAGCCTACTGTTGCAGTATGGCATGACTGTCCGTGTTCTTCCACAACTATGGCAGATGCCCTCTTTATTATAGGAAGCATAGAGTTATCTGTAAATGGAACAACTAATATATTACCGTCACTGAATTTATCCATTGCTTCTTTAGCATTCTGGGCAACACATAATTCCCCTGTTGCACAAGCTGTACCGATTCCAACACCCTGAACCAACACTTTTCCCACAATATGCACTTTAAGTGTATTGGTTGTTCCGCTTATCCCGGCAGGCATACCGGCTGTTATTACCGCCAGATCACCATTCTTTACAAGGCCGGATTCCAATGCCTTTTCAACACCGTTATCAAACATTTCATCTGTAGTATTTGCAATTCCTACCAGATACGGTAGTACTCCCCAGGACAAATTCAACTGTCTTTGCACCTTTGGATTTGCTGTTGTTGCAATAATCGGGCATGCTGGACGGAATCTGGCTATCATTCTTGCGGTGTGTCCCGACTGTGTAACCGTTATTATAGCAGAAGCCTTTAAATCAAGGGCAGTGGTACAGGTTGCATGACTGATAGCATTTGTGACACTGGAATTAAATTCGGAACGTGCAGTTGTGAATCTCTTCCAGTAATCCATGGATCTTTCAGCCTTCTCGGCAATCCTTGCCATTACTTCAATGGTTTCAAGAGGGTACTTACCTGCAGCTGTTTCCCCTGAAAGCATTACACAGCTTGTTCCATCAAAGATAGCATTTGCAACGTCGCTTGCTTCGGCTCTTGTAGGTCTTGGATTTCTAATCATAGAGTCAAGCATTTGGGTAGCAGTTATTACAGGTTTACCGGTCTGATAACATTTTTCAATAATGTTCTTTTGAACAATTGGAACCTCTTCTACAGGTATTTCTACGCCAAGGTCTCCCCTTGCTACCATTATCCCGTCAGAAACCTTAAGAATATCATTGAAGTTCTTTATACCTTCTCTATTCTCTATTTTTGCTATTATCAATATATCCTTGCCGCCATTCTTTTCAAGGACCTTCCTTATTTCTACAACATCGGAAGCTTTTCTGACGAATGAGGCTGCTATAATATCAAAGTCGTTCTCTATACCGAATTTGATATCATCAATATCCTGTTTTGTTAGGGCAGGCAATTTAATTTCCGCACCGGGTACATTTATTCCCTTGTGATTTCCTACTGCCCCACCGTTAAGAACCCTGCAGCATATATCCTTGTTCTTTATTTCGGTAACTTCAAGTTCAACCAAACCATCGTTAATAAGTATCTTGCTTCCCTTTGAAACGTCCTTGTAAAGCTCCTTGTAGGTAATTGTACATTTCGTTTCATCACCTATTATATCCTTGTTAACAAGTGTAAACTCATCATTTTCTTCAAGTATGACCTGCCCATCCTTAAATTTACCAGTTCTTATTTCAGGCCCTTTTGTATCAAGTAATAAAGGTATTGGAAGATTAAGTTCTTCTCTTATTTTCTTTACTAAGTCTGCCCTCTTTTTATGTTCTTCATGTGTTCCGTGGGAAAAATTCAATCTTGCCAGATTCATTCCGCCAAGCATCATATCCCTTAATACATCCTCATTATCAGAAGCAGGCCCCAATGTACAAATTATTTTTGTTCTTCTCATTTTCGTCCTCCATATATACCATTTATTTTGATTTAAATATATTATTATTGCTACGGTTTTATTGCATAAGTATCTAATTTATGATATTTTATTTTTTGCTCCTTGTCTACACATGTAATTATTTTGTTATTTTGGTTATACCCATGTTTCACATTTTTAACCTCATTAAAATTACATATCTGTATTATTATTATCAAACTGTAAAAAATAATTATCACTAAAGCACTGGAGGTACTTTAAATTAATGGAAAAAAAATCGCAGGAAAGAGAAAGGTTTTCAACAGGATTAGCAGTATTTTTTGCAACATTAAGTTCAGCCGTAGGTCTCGGTAATATATGGAAATTTCCTTATCTTACAGGCAATTACGGAGGAGGAGCTTTTCTCCTGATATATTTTATATGTATTGTTCTTGTAGCACTGCCTGTTATGATAAGTGAAATGTATATCGGAAGAAAAACCAGAAAAAACCCTATCGGTGCTATATCTGCTATCAAACCCAGAGGGCCGTGGAAAATAATTGGATATATGGGTATACTGTCGGCTTTTTTTATTCTTTTTTTCTACAGCTCTGTGGCAGGCTGGGTCTATTCATACATTTTCAAGGGTTTGTCAGGAATTTTTTCAAACAGTTCTTATAAAGAAATGGACAACATATTCAATCAAACCGTTTCTTCTCCGGTTGCCCCTATAATATGGCAGTTTGTTGCTATTGTAGTAGTAGCGTCAATTCTGGTGCTGGGTGTAAAAAAAGGAATTGAGCGAATGACCAAACTGTTGATGCCCGTGTTGCTGATTCTTATCGTAATTTGTGATATACGTGCGCTGACATTGCCAGGTGCTATGGAAGGAGTAGCTTTTATTTTTAAAGTAGACTTTTCCAGTGTCACAAAAGAAGTTATTTTAATGGCATTAGGACTTTCTTTTTTCAAACTGTCTTTGGGAATGGGAACCATTATTACCTACGGCAGCTACTTTACCTCTGACAATAATATGATTGCTACCGCCGGAAGGGTTGCCGTGTCAGATACAATTGTTTCGCTTCTGGCAGGTATTGCAATTTTTCCAGCTGTTTTCTCCTTTGGCATGACTCCTCAGCAAGGCCCGGGACTGTTGTTTAAAACTATTCCGTTGGTATTTTCAAAAGTACCCTTTGGAGGAGTACTAATAGTTCTATTCTTTGTATTGTCGGCCATTGCAGCAACAACCGCAATGCTCTCAATGCTTGAAGTTGTGGTTACCTACTTTGTAGAAGAAAAGAAAGTATCCAGAAGAAAAGCAGTATTGATATGTTCCTCCATAGTTCTTATTATAGGAACATTTGTTACCCTGTCTCAGAACAGTGCTAACCCCATAAGCAAAATAAAACCCTTCGGTTTAAACTTATTTGATTTCTTTGATCAGGCTTCTTCAAATGTTTTGTTACCCCTTGGCGGACTACTCATTGCATTGTTCGCAGGTTATGTTATAAATAAAAAGGATATAAAAACAGAACTTTCCAATTATGGGGAGTTGAAAAATCAGACACTTATAAGAATTTATACCTTTTTGGTAAGGTATATTACACCGGTTCTTCTGTTTATTGTTTTCATGAGTATGATAGGAGTTTGGGGATAACGCTACTAAAGCGTCTCCCCATCTCTTATTAAAAAGAATAATTATCTTTCTTCCATCGGCAAGAATTTGTGTGGTTTTGAAATACTCTTGTATGCAGGTCTTATTATCTTTTGCATGCATACTACCTCTTCAATTCGGTGAGCACACCAGCCAACTATTCTTGCAACTGCAAATAATGGTGTGAACAGCTCGGTTGGAATTCCCAGTGCATCATATACAAATCCTGAGTAAAGGTCAACATTGGCACAAATATTTTTAGTTGTACCCTTTGCCTGTGCAAAAACATCAGGTGCGATTCTTTCAACAGCATCATACAGCAGGAATTCTCTTTCCCTTCCCTTTTCTATTGCCAGTTGATGCGCCTTTTCCTTTAGCAGTATTGTTCTCGGGTCTGACAAGGTATATACGGCATGGCCCATTCCGTATATGAGGCCTGCTCCGTCAAAGGCTTCCTTGTTGATTATCTTTATGAGATAATTTCTAATTTCATCATCATCAGCCCAATCTTCAACGTGTTCCTTTATATCTGTAAGCATATTCATTGCTTTAATGTTTGCTCCACCGTGCTTTGGCCCTTTCAGAGAGCCGACTGCAGCAGCAATGGCTGAATATGTATCTGTTTCAGTAGAAGATACTACTCTTGCAGCAAATGTAGAGTTGTTTCCTCCTCCATGCTCTGCGTGAAGTACCAGAGCAAGGTCAAGTATTTCAGCTTCAGTCTGAGTGTATTTATTGTCCGGCCTTATCATATAAAGTATATTTTCAGCAGTTGACAGTTCAGGAACAGGGCTATGAATATAAAGGCTTTGCCCTCCGTAATAGTGAGACTTTGCCTGGAATCCGTAAGCTGCCATTGTTGGAAATCTTGCAATCAGTTCAATGCTCTGCCTCAAAAGATTTTTTGGGTCTATACCGTCGGGTACTTCATCATATGAATAAGACGCAAGTACACTTCTTGCCAGCTTATTCATAATGTCCGAGCTGGGTGCCTTTAATATCATATCCTCGGTAAAGCCATTGGGTAATGCTCTTAATCCTCCCAACAACTCGTTAAACTCTGACAATTCATCGCTATTTGGGAGTTTTCCGAACAAAAGCAGATAACATACTTCTTCAAAGCCAAATCTTTTCTCCTGCTGAAATCCCCTTACCAACTCGTATACGTCTATACCTCTGTAAACAAGGCGGCCTTCGTCTTCTTTTCTTTCGCCTTCGTACATAACATAACCGTGAACCTCACCTATTTCGGTTAATCCCACCAGAACTCCGGATCCATCGCTATTTCTCAGTCCTTTTTTAACACTGTATTTTGTAAAATATTCCGGATCAATTCTGTTTATACAATCAACAACACTTACCATCTTATCAATATAATCATTTAATTTTTTTTCCATATCTTCTCCATTTCCGGCATTGGATAAACCATTCTTTATGCCTGTGCCACTATTTGTTTAAAGAATCCTAATTTATTTTGTTCTAGTATGAATTATCAGAGGACTGTTCTTTCACAAAAAGTTCCTAATCTATCCTAATTGTATAATAATTCATTTGTCAGTGCAAGTTTAATTCGTTAAAAATTCATCAATATCCATATGCAATTTTTCAAAGCCCTTGTCCCTTGCTGCTTATAAGAAAAAATAAAGGCTTGAGTCAATCGGGGAATTATCCGTGTTTAACTCAAACCTTTTATTTATGTGTATAATTATTCTCTAATATCAAATAATCTTACTTTCCGCAACATTTCTTGTATTTTTTCCCACTTCCACAAGGACAGGGGTCATTTCTGCCAACTTTATTGCTTATAGCAATTCCTGCTTTTCTGTATTCAGTGGTAATTTCTTTTCTTCTTTCAACAGAGAGTATGTCTTCCCATTCAGGAAGATTGTATAACCATTCTGCTTTGGCATCCAGCATATTAAAATATAGCTTTTCGTAGTCTATTTCTGCATCCAGAACTGTTGTTTCTTCCAGAGACTCAAGATCAATCTCTTGTACAAGACTTGTATTTATTCCGTCCAAAAAACCTGTAAATGTAACGTTATCCATATTAAATGTACTTGCAAGTTCTTTTAATTCACCTTTCAAGGTCTTCAAATTATTGCCTAATATATATGCGTAGTTATCTTTTTCCTTTAAAAAATAATCTTTCCAGAAAGACTCATTTTCTTGTGGAGTTCTTTCAGCATCCGCAATTTCTCTCCACTGTTCGTATATCGACATAACAACTACTCCTTTTCTTATAAAATCTCATGCTATTATACCATAAACAAATTAATCATACACTAATTATTTGATTCTCCTACAAAATAAAATTTTTGTAGGATTCTTTATAATTTGATACTTATGTTAACTTTTCCCATTTCCACCGCATATATTGATGTATGACTACTCAAATTTATTATAAAACATGGTGGTGAATTTTATGGATTATGACTTTTTTGACATTAATCAGGCAGACAGTCTGAGACAAATGCCCGGTATTTCATATATCAGGCTGTTTCACGCTTCTCCGGGAACTCCTGCTGTTGATGTTTATGCAAATGACAGACTTATTGCCAGAGGACTTTCTTATGGACAGTTTACTGAATATATGCCATTGGCTACAGGAACATACAATATAGAGGTGTTTCCTGCAGGACAGAAGAATACTCCTATACTGAGCATAAATCTCCCTGTATCAGAAAGACAGGTATTCACCCTGGCTGTAATCGGTATCCTTCCAAGAATAGGGATACTGCCTATCGAAGATGAATATGAAACTCTTGCTCCCGGCAGAGTCAACATCAGGTTTGCCAACCTCTCACCTGATTCCGGCAACCTTGATCTTGTTTTAAGAGGAGGCCCGGAAGTATTTACAGATATAGGATATACAGAAGTTTCAGATTACAGGAGCTTCCCTCCGGGCAGGTATAACTTTTTTGTCAGACCGTCCAACTCATCAACCAATCTCTTATTAGTCCCTGTAAATCTTCTTCCGAGAAGAAACCTGACTTTCTACGTTGTTGGAAATCAAGGGATTCCACCCGGACTGCAAGTATACATCCCTATGGACGGTACTACCTATCTGAGAGTGTAAAATATAAAAAGGGAGCTTTTCACATTTTTTTGTGAAGCTCCCTCATTTTTACTAGAATTCGCAACTGCCTGTGGTTCTTGCGAAAGGTATTACATCTCTGATATTTGTTATTCCTGTGAGATACATAATAGCTCTCTCGAAACCAAGACCGAAGCCTGCATGTTTTGTGCCTCCGTATTTCCGAAGGTCAAGATACCACTGGTAATCTTCCTTGTTAAGTCCCATGTCATCCATCTTCTTTTCAAGGACATCCAGACGTTCTTCCCTCTGGCTTCCACCTATTATCTCACCTACGCCGGGTACCAGAAGGTCCATAGCTGCAACAGTCTTGTTGTCATCGTTTACCCTCATATAAAATGCTTTTATCTCTTTAGGGTAATCGGTAACAAATACAGGCTTCTTATAGACCTGCTCTGTAATGTATCTTTCATGCTCTGTTTGGAGGTCAGCACCCCATTCAACAGGATATTCAAACTTGTCCTTGTTCTTTTTCAGAATCTCAATAGCTTCTGTATAAGTAATGTGTGCGAAATCAGAATTAACAACGTTATCCAATCTTTCTAAAAGACCTTTATCTACAAAGCTATTAAAGAACTGCATCTCTTCAGGTGCATTTTCAACAACATAATTGATAACAAACTTGAGCATATCTTCTGCAAGCATCATGTCATCCTTTAAATCTGAAAAAGCAATTTCCGGTTCAATCATCCAGAATTCCGCTGCATGTCTGGCAGTGTTGGAGTTTTCAGCCCTGAAAGTAGGTCCGAAGGTGTATATGTTCTTAAAGGCCATCGCATAGGCTTCACCTGTTAGCTGACCACTTACCGTAAGACTTGTTTCCTTTTCAAAGAAGTCCTGTGAATAATCTATCTCACCGTTTTCAGTCCTTGGAGGATTATTCATATCCAGTGTTGTAACTCTGAACATCTGTCCTGCACCCTCACAGTCGCTACCCGTGATAAGAGGCGTATGAACATAAACAAAGCCTCTCTCCTGAAAGAATTTGTGTATGGCGAAGGCAGCCAGCGATCTTACTCTGAAAACAGCAGAAAATGTGTTTGTTCTAGGTCTCAGATGTGCGATTGTCCTTAAAAACTCAAAGGTATGTCTTTTCTTCTGGAGTTGGTAGTCCGCAGGGCATAGGTTCTCAATGGATATCCTCTTTGCCTTTAGTTCAAAGGGCTGTTTTGCGTTTGGAGTCTCCACCAGTTCACCCTCAACCTCTATGGATGACCCAACAGAAAGTTTTGCAACCTCTTTAAAGTTTTCAAGCTTACCTTCTTCAAATACAACTTGAAGGTTTCTAAAGAAAGTTCCGTCATTCAATTCAATGAAACCAAAGGTTTTGGAATCACGGACTGTTTTTACCCATCCCGGAACTGTTATTGTTTTTCCAATATATTCATCTGGCGACCTGAATAGTTTTTTTATCTCTATATAACTCATTTACCCGTACTCCTTTGTACATTTGTTTTACATAACATACTCTAGTCTATAATATGCCAAAACTTATTAAATTAATAGTACCTGTATAAAATTAAGTACCCCATTGTACATTTTATATAGGCTGTTACAGTAATTCTATGTTATTTTGTGAACATTCTTCTATCATATCATCGCTCCATATTGAAGCCTGAACCTCTCCGATATGTGCCTTTCCAAGGAAGAACATGCATATTCTTGATTGGCCGATACCTCCGCCGATTGTGTAAGGAAGTTCCTTGTTTAAAAGTTCCTTGTGGAATTTAAGGTTCTTTCTGTCTTCACAGCCAGCTTTCTTTAGCTGTGCCACAAGTGAATCTTCATCTACTCTTATTCCCATTGATGAAACCTCATATGCTATGTCCAAAACAGGATAGTAGAACACTATATCTCCGTTCAGTGCCCAGTCATCATAGTCAGGAGCTCTGCCATCATGCTTGATTCCGGAATTCAGGGTGTCACCTATTTTCATAATAAATATAGCTTTCTTTTCTTTTGCAAGTGCAGTTTCCCTTTCCTTAGGTGTCATTTTTGGATACATATCCTCTAGCTCCTGAGTGGTTACAAAGAATATATCTTCGGGAAGGTATCTTTGCAGGTTTGGATATAATCCTGACAAATAGTCCTCAGTTCTCTTAAATACTGAGAAAATCTTTCTTACTATAGTTTTTAGGGTTTCTTCGGTTCTTTCACTTTTAAGTATTATCCTCTCCCAGTCCCACTGGTCAACATATACTGAATGAAGATTGTCCATATCCTCATCTCTTCTGATTGCATTCATATCTGTATAGAGGCCTTCTCCCGGTGCAAAACCGTATCTTTTTAGTGCCATTCTCTTCCATTTTGCAAGTGAATGAACAACTTCTACAGTGTCTCCACCGATACCCTTTACATCAAAAGCTACGGGTCTTTCAACACCATTCAGGTTATCATTCAAGCCTGTTTCAGGTCTTACGAATAATGGTGCGGAAACTCTGGTTAAATTCAATTCTTTTGCAAGTTCACTTTCAAAATAATCCTTAGTCTTTTTAATAGCAACTTCTGTCATACGTATGTCAAGGCTTGGTTTATAGCCTTCTGGCTTAATTAAACTGTTCATGTTTACCTCCTGAAAAATTATTATTTAAAAATTTATAAATCTATAAAATTGCAAGTCGCAAAACAGCTAGTGTCATTTTATCACACTTTTAGGAAAATATATAGTAAATTGCGTTGCAGACAAAAAAAGCATAATAACCGAATCCTATGGTTATTATGCTTTTAGGTTCTCTTTAATTACATCATTGAATCAAGAGTATTTTTTACTTCAACAAGGAATTGTTCAGTATTTACAGTCTTTATGTTCTTCAATTCTGAAAGAGCAGCCAGATCCTTTGTCATTACACCGTTTTCAATTGTCTTTATTGAAGCTTTTTCAAGCTTGTCTGCAAATTCAACCAGTTCATTTATTCCGTCCAGTTCCCCTCTCTTGCGAAGTGCTCCTGTCCATGCAAACAATGTAGCCATGGAGTTAGTGGAGGTTTCCTGTCCTTTAAGGTGCTGGTAATAGTGACGTTGAACTGTTCCGTGAGCTGCCTCGTATTCGTAGAAGCCCTCTGGTGATACAAGAACCGATGTCATCATTGCAAGGCTTCCGAATGCAGTAGCTACCATATCTGACATTACATCACCGTCGTAGTTCTTGCAAGCCCAAATAAATCCGCCTTCAGACCTTACAACACGTGCAACTGCATCATCAATCAAGGTATAGAAATATTCAATACCGGCTTCCTTGAATTTTGCATCATATTCCTTCTCATATATCTCTTGGAAAATATCTTTAAATGTATGGTCATATTTCTTTGATATAGTATCCTTTGTTGCAAACCATACATCCTGTTTCACGTCAAGTGCATAGTTGAAGCAGGATCTTGCAAAGCTTTCTATGGACTTATCGATATTGTGCATTCCCTGTATTACGCCTGCACCTTTGAAATCGTGGATTGTCTCCCGGGTTTCTTCACCTTTTTCGTTGGTAAATACCAATTCTGCCTTTCCAGCTTCGGGAACACGGTATTCTACATTCTTGTAAACATCGCCGTAAGCATGTCTTGCTATTGTAATCGGCTTTGTCCATGTTTTAACAAATGGTTTAATGCTGTCAACCAATATAGGTGCACGGAAAACTGTTCCGTCAAGAATTGCTCTTATTGTACCGTTAGGGCTTTTCCACATTTGTGTAAGATCGTATTCCTTAACTCTTTCTGCATTTGGAGTTATGGTTGCACATTTTACTGCAACACCGTATTTTTTAGTAGCAATAGCAGAATCTGTAGTTACCTTGTCGCCTGTCTTTTCTCTGTACTCAAGCCCAAGGTCATAGTATTCTGTTTTAAGGTCAATATAAGGAACCAAGAGAATGTCCTTAATCATTTTCCAGATTACTCTGGTCATTTCGTCTCCATCCATTTCAACCAGTGGAGTTTTCATTGAGATTTTTGCCATATATATACTCCTTTTTAGATTAGTTTACCCAGATTGTACCGCATGTCCGAGTAAAATCCGAGTTTATTATACAAAGTCAGTTTGTTATTGATTTCACACACTACTTTAATATAGCATATCCGTAGGATGTATGTAAACTGTTTAACAAACCGATATACTAAAAACCATATAAAAATGAGGATTGGTACTTTTCCAATCCTCATTTTCCTACATTACCGCTTCAACTTCATGTGTCCTGCCGTCGTCAACAAGCTCTATTCTGTTGGTTTCCGTAGATTTACCGTCTATGGTTATTCTTTGAACGGTTCTGTTTTTGTGTCCGGGATTTTTTACTGTTATGTTGTAAACAGAACTACCGTAAACATATCTGACGGAGTATTCGTTCATACTCTGCGGAATACAGGGATCCAGCAAAATGGAATTCCCCTGCTTTTTAATTCCCAAAAGATGATCTATACCTATTCTGTACATCCAACCGGCTGCTCCGGTGTACCACGTCCATCCCCCTCTTCCTTCATTGGGGTAAACCGCATATACATCGGCAGCCATGACGTAAGGCTCCACTTTGTAGGTCATACTCTCATTCTTTGTTCTGGCGTGGTTTACGGGATTTATCATATTAAACAACTCCCATGCCCTCTCTCCATTTCCCAGTCTGGAAAAGGCGTAAATAACCCAAGTGGCTGCATGAGTGTACTGGCCTCCGTTTTCTCGCACTCCCGGTAAATATCCCTTTATATACCCCGGATTTAGTTCACTGTCATAGAAGGGTGGAGTCAGCAGTTTAATCAGTCCGTTTCTCCTGTCAACCAGATATTTTTCCACCGCATCCATTGCTTCCTCTACCCTGGTGTTTTTTGCTGCCCCGGTTATTGCGGCCCATGACTGGGATAGAGAGTCTATCTTACATTCATCATTTTCTATGGAACCCAGAGGTGTTCCATCATCAAAATATGCACGTCTGTACCAACTTCCGTCCCATGCTTCTCTTTCGATTGACTCGATAATAGCGTCAGCCTTTGTTTTATAATCCTCTGCTCTTTGGCTATCTCCCATTTTATTACAAATAGGAATCATCCTAAGCAGAACGCAGTACATAAACCATCCCAGCCAAATACTCTCACCTTTTCCATTGACACCTACAAGGTTCATTCCGTCGTTCCAGTCTCCACCGCCCATCAGCGGTATTCCATGAATTCCGAATTTCAGGCCTTGATCTATGGCCCTGATACAGTGATCGTAAACCGTCCCTTTTAGACCTGAATCACTGGGTATCTCATATCTTTCATGTTCATTTTCACTAAGAGTAGGAGACGTAATGTACCGTTCCTCTATATTGAGGATTTCAAAATCTCCGGTTGCATTTATATAGTCACATGTTACATAAGGCAACCATAACAGGTCATCGGAGTACCTTGTTCTTATACCGTTCATTTTTTGGTTATGCCACCAATGCTGAACATCTCCCTCTGGGAACTGGTGTCTGCAATGTAGGAGTATTTGATTTTTTGTAAGCTCCGGCAAGCTATATACAACAGACATTACATCCTGCAGTTGATCACGGAAACCGAATGCACCTCCCGCTTGATAAAAGCCCGATCTTGCCCATATCCTGCAGGAAAGTACCTGATATTGCAGCCACCCGTTCAACATCATATTAATTGATATGTCCGGTGTATTAACCTGTATCTTTCCCAGTCTTCTATTCCAACTGTCTTTTACCTTTTCCAGTTCATTTTTTACCTGCTCGGTACTTCTGAACCCTTTAATTACTTCTGAAACCTTTTCAAGGTTGTCCTGTCCAATAAGAAATACTATTTCTCTTGTCTCACCGGGTTTAAGCCGTATACTTGCCTTTAGGACTGCACATGAATCAATACCTGCTCCTGTATTGGAATCAAGTTCTTCCCTCATACCTGCCGGATTTGATATATCAATATCAGTACCAAAAAAATTCATGCGGCTGCCCGTATAGGATACACCACTCTCCGAGCAAGCGAGAAAAGCTCTTAATCCTCTGAAATCAGCGTTGTACACATTGTCAATAAGAATAGCGTTTGAAGCCTCATCAAATCCCGTGACAATATATGGGGATGTCTGTGAAAATTCTGTACCCAGTACCGGTCTGAAAAAATATGCTGTTTCCAGAAGCATCTCGCTTGTTGTGGTATTTTCCAATTTCAATATACTGAATTTTACAGCTGCTTCTGCGGCTGCAAACTGTGTAAGGGTTTGATCTATTCCATTGCTTTTATGTCTGAAACAGGTATACCCGAAGCCGTGTCTTATGGTATACGGTTCTGTTTCTCTGACAGGTAAAGGAGTACAACTCCACACCTTACCGCTTTGAGTGTTACAAATATATATTATCTCCGAAGGAGTATCAGTAATAGGATCATTTATCCATGAGGTCAGTTTATTCTGACTGCTGTTAAGATGCCATGTATACCCTCCCCCTGATTCGGTACATATAAATCCGAATCTTTCATTGGCAATTACATTTACCCATGGCGCAGGAGTACTCATTCCTGCACCTAATTCGACAACGTATTCTTTACCGTCTTTGGTAAAGCCTCCAAAGCCGTTGAAAAACAATAGTTCTCCGGCTGTTACGGCGTCTTTTCCGGGATTTTCACTTATCAGAGTCGGTGTAACAATCTCTGTGAAAGGCTCTGAAGTCCCGTGAATCTCAACATTCAGAGATTTTTCAATACCTTCTATTAATTCTAACAGAGACGGGATTCCCTTATCGGCGTCCACTATTATTCTTGCACAAGCAAAAAGCAGATTTTTCTGTTCTTCATTCATTTGCCTTGAATTTCTTATAAATATACCGCCTCTTTTATCGAGAAGGTCATAAGACCTCCCTGAAACAGCCATATCTCGTATCATTTCAAATATTGGTTGTATATAGGATTCTTCGTCTGTAAGAAGAATTACCAGATCAAATACAACCCCCTTGATTCTGTAGAAATCATGTAATTTCAAGGCCCAGTCAACCTCTTCAAAGCTGTCTCTGCTTTTTACCGTAACAAGTACGATAGGCAGGTCTCCTGATATGCCAAAAGGCCATAAATCAGACTGGCTCAGTGAATTGCGCAGGATATATTCAGCCTGATCTCTTCTGTCAATACCAAATAACATTCGAGGCAGAAGTCTTAGGTAAGCTTTCTCGTCATCCGCATCAACATCTATAAAGCCTGCCTCTACAACACTTCTTGTCCACGCCATTTCAATGACTCTGTCCGCCGCCGCCGGATCACTGTACTTTGCCAGCATTTCAACTGCTGTCTTCCTGCTGTCGCACGCACCCATACAAAAATTCACTACAGTACTTTCTCCCGGTTCAACTGTAACCCTTATTCTCAGACTGAAAACAGGGTCTAGTACAGAACCTACAGAGTTTGAAAGGGGTCTGTCCGGCTCCATGGCACGAGGACTTGCAAGATTTCTGTTTCGGCCTATGAAAAGGGACCTATCTGTTTCATATTCAACATGTCCGTATACTTTCCCGTTAGTAGATGCAATGTGGTATCCCCATGTAGTCTGTTTTATATCATCCCTTTTCCTTCTCATTGCCAGAAGACCATTGTATTCATCCACATATTCAGTCTTTACAAACAGCTTGCTGAATGCAGGGTGAGCTGAATCGGCTTCAGGCTGTGTCAGAACAACTTCCATATAGCTGGTAAGCTCTATTACCCTCTTTGAGTTGCTGTGATTGTGTATGCTTACTCGTCTTACCTCGGTGTTGTCCTCAGAACTGATTATCACCTCGGTATTTGTTTCAATATTCCCTTCTCTTCTGACAAACTCAGCCTTATGAGGTGCGAATATAGCCTTATATGCCTCAGGCTTTATATTTGTAGGATTATAGGTACTGGACCAGAACTCGTTTGAGTTTACATTTCTAACATATATAAATGCTCCGCTGCTCTGCATATAATCGTTAATCCATCTATACACAGACATTGAATGCAATTTACCATAGCCCGAGCCTTTGTCCGTAATCATCAGGTAGTAACTTCCGTTGGACAACAAATGCATGTTTGGATACGCTGAAAGCTTTTGATATTCCCTGATAACCGTATCCTCATGGTTAACATTCTTTCGTACCCCTCCTACAGGCTGTTCTCTGAATTCCTTGCTTATTACAGCAGCTGCCGGGAACTTCTCCTGAAGCAGGGAATCTACCGCTTTAATTAAAGGGTTACTGTGGAAACGTTCTTGCATTATGTTATTCTTAAAGAAATTCACAAGAGCCAGCATACTCATTCCCTGATGGTGAACCATGTAGCATTTTACAACAGCATATGACTGATCCTTGCTCATTCTGGAGTTTGTAAAATCAACCGCTTCGTAAAGTCCAAAATTTCCAACAGCACCAATCTCCTTGAACCTGTGTATATTTTCAACACATTCCCGTGGTGCTATGTCCAGGGCCATTACCGTTGCATAGGGTGCTGCAACAAAATCGTTTGCAAGGCCTCTTTTCAATCCCAATTGAGGTACACCAAAGGCTCTGTACTGGTAATTTAAACCTATGTCAAACGCATAGTAGCAGGATTCTGAAATCCCCCAAGGTGCTTTGTTTGCCAATCCATATTTTATCTGTGTCTTTACAACAAATTCATAGGTTTTGTCTATTAATGTGTTTGAGTAACTCTTAATCAGCAGTCTTGGCATAAGGTATTCAAACATTGTTCCTGTCCATGATGCAAGTCCCTTCATACCGTTTACCCTTACCAGCTTCCTTCCCAGCTTGAACCAGTGCTGTCTCCCTGCCTCGCCTCTGGCTATGGCAACAAGGCTGGTCTGTCTGGCTTCCGAAGCAAAAAGGTCATAATATGATTTGCTTGCATGACCTTCCTCAACATCAAAGCCTATGGTAAAAAGATTTCTGACCGGGTCAAATAAATATTTGAATTCCATTGCATCAATAAGCTGCTGAACCTTGGTTTGCAGCTGTTGAATTCTCTGCATCTCCTGTGGTATATTTTGTATCGGAGTAAAGAGATTTCCCTTGTATTTAGCGTATTCAGAGTTAAATGTGTTAATATAGCTATCCAGCTTTTTGAGCCAGTACCCTGTTCTTTTGCCTTTATCCAGTTCGTCAACTAATTTTAATACGGCAGGCAAGAGATTTTTAAAGCTTTCTTCAATATTATCCCTGTCTATAAGCTTTTTCAAAAGCTCAGTATCAAAATATGCAGTACTTCCATCTATTTCCGAATTGCATATTTCAAGCAGATCAAATAACCCCTCAATTGTTGAGATGTCATATATTGGACTCCCCATCAGCCCGGAAAGGCCTTCGTAAAGCACCATCAAGTAGCCTATAAAGTTCCCGCTGTCTACAGTTGAAATAAATTTGGGACGAAGTACCTCCATAGTGGCAGTATTATACCAGTTATATAAATGCCCGTTCCATTTATCCATTTTTTCAACGGTATTAATCGTATTTTCTATTCTTGTTAAAAAGTCCAGTGTATTAATATATCCCATATCTCTGGCAGCAAGATTTGATACCAGAAGCAAACCTATGTTGGTAGGAGATGTTCTGTGTGCCGCTCCCTTATATGGTTCTTCCTGGTAATTATCCGCAGGCAGATAATTTTCTTCCGGCCCTGCAAATTCATCAAAATAGCACCAGGTTCTTCGTGCCAGCAATCTGACTTCTTCAATTCCTTCTGAATCAAGTACGGTTTTGTTTTTTGCCGTGGGAAGGCTTATAATATAGGCTATCCATGGGGAAAGTACCCATAAAATAAATGCTGCCGCAGCCACAGGTAAAAACTCTTTCCTGTATAAAATTGAAAGCATTAAAATAACCAAACCAAATACAGGTGAAAACCACATTCTTCTGTAATAGCTTCCAACTCCATTTTTAAGGGACCTTTCCATGTCAGCTGCTGTAACCCATTCCAGCAGGTTCTTTTTTGATATATATACTCTGTATATTGATTTTGAAACAGCATTTACCATTAATTCTGCCTGATACGGCAAAAAGGCCAGAAGCAGCCCCAATTGCAGGAGGATTGCCTTAAACCCTGTAATAATAGTAGTTCTCCGCTTTGCAATATATATCTTATAGTTGCCTGCAAGCACAAGCTGTACAAAATAATTTAAAACGGGAGAACACAAGGATATAAGTGCAAGTACGAGCCATCCCCTGCTGCTGTATCTGAAAAGCCATACGGCCAGTAATGCTAAAAATGCCAGAACTGGCTGAACCAAACTTCTTCGCAGGTTATCAATCATTTTCCAGCGTGACAGCAAAGATAAAGGATTTTTCCCCAGTATCCAGGGAAGCAGCTGCCAGTCCCCTCTTGTCCAGCGGTGAAGTCTCATCATAAATGAATTGTACTTTCCGGGGTAGCCATCAATCAATTCTATATCAGTAACAAGAGCAGTTCTTAAAAAGCTGCCTTCCAACAAGTCATGACTTAATACACTGTTCTCAGGTATTGTTTTATCAAGAGCCATTCTGAAAACATCAACATCATATATACCCTTACCCGTGAATATTCCTTCGCCGAAAGCATCCTGATATATATCAGAAACGGTTGTAGTATATGGGTCAATACCTCCCTGCCCTGCAAACACTCTGGTAAAAAGGGATATTCCTGCACTTTCAATGTTTACGTCAACACGAGGTTGCATAATACCGTAGCCTTTGGTTACAATACCCTTTTCTACATCAAAATAAGCCTTGTTCAAGGGATGAGCCATAGCTCCTACCATCTGCTTTGCAGTATCCAAAGGTAACTGTGTGTCCGCATCCAAAGTTATGACATACTTGATATTAGGCAGAAAATCAACATCAGCACTTTTAAATACATAGTCGGTATTTCTGTCTCCCCCAAGAAGTCTGTTGAACTCAACAATTGCCCCTCTTTTTCTTTCCCACCCCAGCCATTTACTCTGCTTTTCATTGTAGGTTCTTTTCCTGCAGAAAAAATAGAAAATAGGTTTGCTGTCGCTCTGGCCGTATTTACTGTTTAAATCCATTACCCTTTTCATTGCAGCTTCTACTATTCCATTATCATCATAAAGGGTTTCTTCATCTGCATCCTTGAAATCTCCCACAAGGGTAAAGTATATATTGCTGCCTTTATTAGCAAGATAATAAATTTCAAGATTATCTATAAGCTCCAGCGTTCTCTTTACATTTGGTATAAGGGTTGGAATAATCACCATAGTTGCCCAATCCTCCGTGATTCCATCCTTGAGTTCCAGTTTTGGAAGTCTTGCAGGCTTTGCAACCCTGCTTATGAAGCTGTTGAGTACCGACACAACTATCTCGCTTGCAGGAATTATTGAAAGTATTCCGACCAATATAGCAAAAACTGACAGTGCGCCCTTTTCCCTTACTATACTGTTCAATGTAGGTATAAGTGCAATTAAAACAGAGAAAATCACTATGGCTGAAATATACCATCTCTCACGGTTTTTAAAGAACGGAGGCTTATTGTTGCCAAGCCGGTCAGTAAGAATACTGCTTCCATTTCTGGCAAGATAGTATCCTACATGGTTTTCAGCCGATATGGAAGGATTCTGTTGGTACTTTTCCTTTGCCAAATCTATGCATAACCTGGCTATGTTTATTTCAGTTGTATCGTATTTGCTTCCCATTTTCATTACAATGTCCCTGTAATGATTTCTGGAATTAAAGTCCATTTGCGAATATATTCCGCAAGGGTCAAGCTTGAGGATTCTCTCAACTTCGCTTAATTCTTCGAACAGAACAGTATTATCAAAGTTTGATAATGCTCTAAAACTGTTAATAACATTACCTATGGATACCTGTAGTGTCGCTTGATTAAAATGATCTTCCGAGATAAGATTATCTGTTGAAGTACTTTTCTGAATAAGGATACTGTCCAGACATTCAATCATCCACAGAGTTTTTGACCCATCTTTTCTCAGCTTTTTGATAAGATGCTCCGCAAAAGCAGGGGTTATTTCGTCAAGCTGGTCTATATGTCTTTTGAAATCATCGCAGTTTTCATTATTATGCCTGATACCGTTAATTATATTTTCTGCTCTATACCAATCCTGACGGTTCTCCTGCATCCTGTCGCACACAGCCCAGAGTTTTTCCAAAAGAGCTACCTTTAGCATGGTTGACAGCATCCAAAGCTCCTGTATTGAAAGGAAAGTGTACTTCTGATAGGCGGTTATGAAATCCCGTATAATCCTTTCATTGACATTGCCGTCACAATGGGAAACTAAATCCGCTGCTATTGCAAATATCCTTGGATACCCTGCATAAGCACCCTCAGATATTACAGGTAATGCCTGCTTTGCTTCGCTTAATTCCTTAAGGAGCATGCTTTTTTGTTCTTCAATGATATAAAAATTATCCAAAAGCCACTCCGCAGCAGGAGGAACAGGGAAAGACGCAGAAATATCTATATTGAATTTATGATATGTTTCAAGTACATTTTGAAAATTTCTTTCAATTCTTTCCCTAATCTTATTTATTCCTGAGCTTCTCTTTTCTGTAACCTGTGTCTTCGCCAACTGCTCGGCATGTCTCATTAAATCATCAGGGTTGAGGACTACATCTTCTATCTGAACATCATAGGAGGGTCTTTTTCTTAGAACAAGTCCAATCAAACCTGCAATAATGGCAATTAAAGTTATTATTAGGATAATTGATATATTATTCATATATGTATATCACCGTTTATCTTAAAATTTTTAAAACAAAAAACTAAACATTCAATAATTATGTTTCCCTAAAATTGAATGTTTAGTCATTTGGTGAAATACATATTTATTTATAAACTAATTCCTTTTAAGAAATTAGCCATTATCGGCTTTTTTAAAATAACCTTTAATTGTTTTGTATTCCTCATAGCTTCTTGACAATACAGCTTTTTTTAATATATGGTAATAGTTATACTAAAACAATTTAGCGGAGGCATTCATAATGCAACAGGAACATCTTTCATGGCTTTATAAATATTTATTGGAAACATACCAGAGTCCTATACTTGAAAATTTTCTTCAGCTTGAAATAGTTGAGCTGGCTGAAGGAAAATTTACATGCAAGACAAAAATTCTTGACAGGCATTGTAATATTTATGGTTTCGTCCATGGAGGGACTCTGGCTTCATTATCTGATATAGTTATGGGAGTTTCCTGTATTACACTTAAAAAGAAAGTTGTTACGATAGATATGAACAACAGCTATATAAAAAATTCACCTGTTGGTTCCAGCCTTACTGCGGTAGGCGAGGTAATAAGCAACGGTAAAACCATTATGAGGGCTTCGGGTCAGATATTCAACGAACAGCAGCAGCTTCTTGTAAGGTCACAGGCATCATATTTTGTAACAGGTGATTTTTGTGAAAATGACTACCCTGTATTAAAAAAAATGCCTCAATGATTAAAATCATGAGACATTTTTCTAGTGGAAGAACAATCTATATTTAGGAGGGTTTTGCTGATGAAGACTAAATCAAACTGCGACTGCTGTATCAATTACCTATACGATGAAGAATACGGCTCTTATTACTGCCAGGTAAATTTGGACGAGGATGAAATGCTACGATTTATGTCAAAATCCTTTGACAGCTGCCCATACTTCCAATTTAATGATGAATATAAAACCGTAAGAAAGCAGATATAAAATTTCTACGGTTTTCCTGTGGTCAGAATGTTTTTAGCTCTGTCCACTTCTTCCTGTGAAGGGGAAGGTACTCCCTCCAGAGGGTATTCCACGTTCAGCTTCTCCCATTTGACCTTTCCCATTGAATGGTACGGAAGAACCTCTATTTTCTCTATATTTTTAAATCCCTTTAAATAATTGTATGCTGCCAGCAAATCCTCATCGTCGTCAGTATAACCCGGTACAAGGACGTATCTTATCCAGACTGGTTTTCCAATTTCACCAAGATAGCTTGTAAACAGCTTTATGCGTTCATTTTCCACACCTGTCAATTCCATATGCTTCTCTGTGTTTGCCTGCTTTAAGTCAAGAAGTACAAGGTCTGTATACTCAAGTGTTTCCTTGACATCTTCAACATTGACATAGCCGGAAGTGTCCACAGCAGTATGTATCCCTGCTTCACGGCACAATTTAAACAGTTCCTTTACAAATTCATGCTGTATTAACGGCTCTCCTCCGCTGACTGTTATTCCTCCATGTGAGGCTTCTATAAAGTTTCTGTATTTCAGTACTTCCTTCATAACCTCCTGAGGTGTGTACAGTTTTGCCCCCTCCGAGCTCCATGCATCTCTGTTGTGGCAGTACTTGCATCGCAGCGGGCAGCCTTTGAGAAATACTATAAACCTAATCCCGGGACCATCTACAGTCCCAAAGGTTTCAAATGAGTGTACTCTTCCTTTGATTTCCATCAGAATTACCTCCTTAAAACTTGCAACCCCCAAATAAAAATTGTATTCGGGCAGATTCCGAGGAAATTGCTTTAGCAAGGTTATCCCTCGGAACCTGTCCGGCTGTAACTATATGTTTTCGTGTATAGTTCTGTTAATTACATCAAGCTGCTGTTCTCTTGTCAATTTTATAAAGTTTACCGCATAACCGGAAACCCTTATTGTAAGCTGAGGATACTTTTCAGGATGCTCCATTGCATCCATCAGCATTTCCCTTTCAAATACATTTATATTAATGTGATGTCCGCCTTCCTTAAAGTAGGAGTCTAACAGTGACGAAAGGTTGCTTATCCTTGTATCTTCCTCTCTTCCAAGTGCTTTTGGGATTATGGAAAATGTATATGATATACCGTCCTGCGCAAACTGGTAAGGCAGCTTTGAAATGGATTGAAGTACTGCAAGTGCCCCGTTCAAGTCCCTTCCGTGCATTGGGTTTGCACCGGGCCCGAAAGGTTCGCCTGCTTTTCTTCCGTCAGGTGTATTGCCTGTCTTCGCTCCGTATACAACATTTGATGTAATAGTTAGTACTGAGAGAGTAGGAACAGAATGTCTGTAAGTCCTCTGTTTCTCCAACTTTTCCATAAAACGTTTTACCAACATTACTGCTATATTGTCCACACGGTCGTCATTATTACCGAACTTTGGGTAATCGCCTTCTATATCATAGTCGGTAGCGAGTCCTTCTTCATTCCTTATTACTTTAACCTTTGCGTACTTGATAGCACTCAGGGAATCTGCAACTACGGACAATCCTGCTATTCCGCAAGCCATGGTTCTTAATATATCCTTATCATGCAAAGACATCTGTAGTCTTTCATAAGCGTACTTGTCGTGCATATAGTGTATAATATTCAAAGTGTTAATGTAAAGCCTTGCAACCCATGTAAGTACAGCATCGAACCTCTTCATTACATCATCATAATCAAGATATTCAGTTTCAACCGCCTGCATTATAGGCCCTACCTGAACCCCTGATTTTTCGTCACGCCCTCCGTTAATTGCATATAACAAAGCTTTTGCCATATTGCAACGGGCTCCGAAGAACTGCATCTGCTTTCCTATTCTCATTGCCGAAACACAGCATGCGATTCCATAATCATCTCCCCAATAATACCTCATTATGTCATCACTCTCGTATTGGATGGAGCTTGTATTGATAGAAACATATGAGCAATATTTTTTAAAACCTTCAGGAAGATGTACCGACCATAGAACCGTTAAATTAGGCTCAGGCGCGTGTCCCAAGTTAAACAAGGTATGCAGCATTCTAAAGGAATTCTTAGTTACCAATGTACGTCCGTCAAGACCCATACCTCCGATACTCTCGGTTACCCATGTAGGGTCGCCGGAAAATAGTTTTTCGTATTCCGGGGTCCTTAGAAATCTTACTAATCTCAGTTTCATAACAAAGTGGTCCACAAGCTCCTGCGCATCTTCCTCAGTAAGTGTACCCTCCTTCATATCCCTTTCTATATAAATATCAAGGAATGTTGAAACTCTACCGAGACTCATAGCGGCACCGTTCTGCTCCTTTACTGCTCCCAGGAAACCGAAATAGAGCCATTGGAATGCTTCCTGTGCGGTTTCTGCAGGCCTTGAAATATCAAAGCCATACATTTCTGCCATTTGTTTTAAGTACTCAAGGGCTTTTATCTGGCTTTTTGTTTCTTCCCTCTCCTGAATGGTCTCACTGTCCATATAATCCATTTCAAGACTTGTAAGTTGCTTCTGTTTATCGTCAATAAGCCTGTCAACTCCGTACAGTGCAACCCTTCTGTAATCACCGATTATTCTTCCTCTACCGTATGCATCAGGCAGCCCGGTTATGATACCTGCTTTTTTTGCCCTCATCATTTCAGGAGTGTATACATCATAAACACCGTCATTATGAGTTTTTCTATACTCGGTAAAAAGCTTAACAACGCTTTCATCAATCTTTTTGCCGTAGGCCTCTCCACCCTTTACCACCATCCTAATGCCGCCAAATGGCATTATACCCCTTTTTAAAGGCTGGTCAGTCTGCAAGCCTACAATTTTCTCCAGTTCTTTATCTATATATCCGGGGTCGTGAGAAGTCATTGTTGATATTATTTTGGTATCGACATCGAGGACCCCTCCGTTCTTTCTTTCCTCATCCAGTTTATCACTGACTTTTTTCCAGAGTTTTTGTGTCTTTTCAGTTGGACCCTTTAAAAAGGAATCATCTCCCTCATATGGTGTATAATTATTAACTATAAAATCCCTTACATCTATTTCCTCGGACCAATTTCCGTTTTTGAAATATCTCCATGCATCCATTGTAAACACCTCTTTTTATATTGTGTTAATATATTTATACCCAAAATAAGAAGTGAAAACCAACAAAATCACTGGGAATTTATAACACGGATATATAGTAGGTTTATCTATCATGGCAGATACATTAAATTGGATGTTGTTTTTAATAATTATACATTAACCCAAACTAGTTCCGTATCTTTTTAAAATTAGGTTACGCGCTTTATGTATATGATTTTTATGAACATCAAGCCTTTGTGGAACAATATTTCTCGTACTTATTAAACCGTTTGATGAAGAAAATCCAGAGTCACTTTCCAAGTTTACAATAATACATTTTATACCTTCAGACCTTAAATAAGAGTATATTTCTAACATATTTTTATTATCTAATCCATTAGAAAAAATTAGTGTCTCCCATTTTTCTTCTAAAAAGAAAACCTTAACTATCGAATGTATTAACGCTATTAAAAAGGCTACCCCCGCAAATACAAATATTAATTCCATAAGTATTTTCCTTTCTTATTAATTATTTATATGTTATATTTTTTTGTATTATAGTTAAAGTTTAACATCAGTAAAAGTTTATGTAAAAATCTTTATTCTCTTGGAACAATAGGTGGATGGACTGATGACTATTATTTTGTTCCTCTTAACTTTATTAGAGAAAAAAGAAGAGTGTGGCTTACTACTTGTTAAGTAGTTTAGCCACACTCCCTTTAAATGCCGTTTCAGCATTAAATGTACTGTTTTTTATTATTTGCTTATTTTCCATTTTTAACTTATATCGGACTTAATGTCGATTCTTATATTTTAGACTAGAAGCCGTGATACATTGAATATGCAAGGTGGAAAATGGTTTCCTCGTCTCTTACGTTTGTATTATCGCTCATATACGCCTGAACACCGCATACATCGAAATAATGATAGGAAACACCTGAATTGTACATTTCACCACCCACTCCCGATGGCAAACCTATTGAAATGTTAAACCGGCCTGAAGAGTCCGTTACACTAGTACCGGTTCTAATCGCACATGAAGGTGTGTTCCCATATATGTAATTTATTATAATATAATCTTTAATCTCCATGCATGACAAAAAGGTATTTTATATCAAATCCATGATATAAAATACCTTTTAAGATTAAGCACTATTATTTACTGTTTTTAAGCTTTTCCATTATAAATTTCTCTGCAAAGTCTTTACTAAACGGGAGAACAATCCTTTCTGTTCCTGAAACAAGTACTGTCTGTTTCTTGCCATCCTTATCCTCGGTAATAACCTTTGCAGTTTTTGCACTTATTGTATGCTCCTGTCCCATTAGCTTGAGAGTAGCTGTACTGTTGTCTACCGTAAAGCTTGGAAGATTAAAATAGATAACCACTCCAATTGCTATGACCGCAATAAGTATGCCAAGTTTCAACAGGTTTTTTGCTACCTTTGCAATAATAAGTATAATGAGAAAAACCACAATAACCGGAACCAAGAAAGATGCATTTAAAATACCAAGTCCCTTTAAAATCTCCATTATTTTTCCTCCAAAACGTAAAAATCAAAAACCTTTTATTACTTCTACCACAACCTGTTATTTTCCTTCTTTGATAAATTTCTGATATTTCAGCGATTGCCCATTTTCCCAAGGTCTATAATTATTGGCAAAGTCAACTCTGGCTTTAAAAGTAGGGTGGTCATAGGTCCAAAGCATATAAACAATACCGGGTTCGGGCATGGTAAGACTTTGCTGGTGAAGCTTTACGGTTGCTGTTGCGGTAGCAAAATTATTCCTTGTAAGCTCCAGTTCAAAACGGTCTGCCTCAGTCTCCATACTCCTGGAATATGCATTGGTTATGGGTGCAGTAAAAAACATCATCAGGTTTATAAGGAGGATTATAAGAGGGAAGGCTGCTATATCTGATACCTTGCTAAACCCAAGTTTTCCTTTTGTTTTTCTAAGTATATACCCCAGCATCTTATATATAAGGTACAAAATAAAAATACTTCCCAAGCCCCCAAAAACGATTGATTTCCACACATGCCCCATAAGGTAGTGCCCCATTTCATGGGCGGTAACCCCCAGTACTTCATTTGTGTCCAGATAATTTATTGTAGTGTCCCACAGAACGATTCTTTTTGTATTGAATACCCCCGTCATATAGGCATTCATCTGGTTTGTTTCCTTGCTTTTATCCACCTGATAGACCTGACAGTCACCTATTGCTGTTTTATGCAGCAAATCCTCGATTTTCAAAGACAACTGGCTGTCTTCAACAGGCTTATACTGATTGAAAATAGGGTCAATTACCACAGGCTGTATATACGAAACTATAAATAAATATGGAATTGATATTAATGCTATGTATAGCCACCAACGCTTGGGAGACTTTTTGATTATGAGAAACGGAACCCATATAATTGCCCCGGTTAAAACCGTATTTACAATGAAATTTTTGATTGTATCTATTAGCCATTGAACAAAATTCTGGTTTGACAGGCCGTATTGATGCATTCTGAAAAAGCCCGTATATATATCCAAAGGAAGATAAATTAGAGTCTCAATAACTGAATACGCAATGAAATATAGAATAATTATTGAAATCCAGCGATGGGCTCTCCCGGCTGCCCAGTTTCTAATGTGAATTGATAGCTTTGAAAATATAAAAAAAGCAGGAACTGCAAAGCTGAGAAAAAGTCTTATCAGCCATGTGGTTACCTTACTTTTCTGAAAATCAAAAGCCGCCTGAGTGGGCATTGTAACCTGAACAGTGTCAGGTACAGCTACTTGCCCACTTTGGGGGTATGTTCTTATGATATGGTTGTAATTTACTATTTCAGATACTGTTACAGCTGCCGCAAATATTACAAACAGACTGATAAATACTATTATTATCTTGCGAAAATCCTTGCTCAACGCAATCAACCTCCAATTAACTATTAGGAATATGTCCACCTGTTAATTATATGATTGTACCACGCATTTTAATGTATTAACTCAGATTATTTAGTACATTTTCCCCTTGGCAATAACATTCACTATATTCAGTCCGCTGTCACATATAACACAATCTGCATCTTTTCCCACTTGCAGAGTACCCTTTTTATCGTCTATCTTTAGTCGCTGGGCAGCATTTTTTGTTATAATGCCTATTGCCGTTTCCACTGGAATTCCCCTGTACTTAATAGCTGTACGAACTTCATCAAAAAGTATCTTGCAGCTTACGGTCTCGGAGGAAACCACATTTCCGTTTTCGTCAAAGGTAGGTACACTTCCGTACGCATCTGAGCTGATTGTTATCCCTGAAAAATCAAGATTACTATCCTGGATAGTCCTTAATGCATCATAGGTAGCAACACATTCCGGGTCACTATCCGACGGGATAAAGCCCGCTGTTAAATCAATATTGCCACCTTGTTTTAAATATTCCAAAGCCCTGTTAAAAAGCCCTTTAGTACGGTTAACATGTGTAGGAAGAATGTGCTGTTTGGGTATAAATGTTTCATTGGAAAGCCTGAACATATACTCCATTGCACTTTCACCTAGTCCAAGATGAAAATGCACAAGTCCGGCTTTTCCTGAAATAATGGCACCGTTTCTGGTTTGTGCTGCTATTCTGCTTATTTCATCAAAAGACGGTTCAAATGCCCTGCTATCGGCAAGACAAATTTCTCCTACGCCGATAACCTTATCTACAAAAACCATGTCGTTTTGTACGCTTCCAGTTAAAGTTATAACCGGAACCTGATATGAGCCGGTATATATATAAGTAGAAAGGCCCTCAAGTTCAAGTTGACGTGCTTTTGCATAAAGATTGGGCATGTTTCTGGTAACACCGTCTGCACCAAGAACTCCTACAACTGTTGTTATGCCGTACTTGAGTATGTCAGCTGCCTTTGCTTCCTCAGTCCTTGTAGTAAATCCACCTTCACCGCCTCCACCTGTTATATGGACGTGAAGGTCGATAAAGCCCGGAAACACAATTTTGCCGTCACAGTTGACTATATCAACACCTTTAAAGGCTGTAGGATTTATATTATCTTCAATTAAAGCCACCTTGTCAAAGCAAAATAATATGTCTTTCTTACCCAGATATTCCGGCGAATATACGGTTGCATCCTTTAACAGCTTGAACATACTTGCCTCCAACGGTTTTTAAGAATTTACATTTATTATCTATAGTATCTTACTTAAAAATTCCTTTGTTCTGTCATCTTTAGGATTTATAAAAATTTCACTGGGTGGAGCATCTTCCTTGATTTTGCCCTCATCCATGAATAGTACTCTGGTTCCAACCTCTTTTGCAAAGCCCATTTCATGAGTAACAACCACCATTGTCATTCCCTCTGCTGCCAACTCTTTCATTACCTCCAGAACTTCACCTACCATTTCTGGGTCAAGGGCTGAAGTAGGCTCGTCAAATAGCATTACATCCGGGGACATTGCAAGCGCACGGACAATAGCTATACGTTGTTTCTGTCCTCCTGAAAGCTGTGCAGGATAGTTATTTGCCTTTTCCTCCAATCCTATACGCTTCAAAAGAGACATAGCATTCTCTTTTGCCTGCTCAGGAGTCTGATTTTTTAGTTTTATAGGCCCAAGAGTTATATTATCAATTATAGACAAATGTGGAAATAGATTGAAGTTCTGAAAAACCATCCCCATTTTCTGTCTTTGTTTGTTTACATCGTTTTTCTTATCAGTGATATTTATGCCCTCAAAAATTATTTCGCCGTCGGTGGGCTGTTCCAATAAGTTCAAACATCTGAGGAAAGTACTCTTACCTGAACCGCTGGGGCCGATTACAACTACTACCTCGCCCTTTTCAATGGTTACATCTATCCCCTGTAAAACATGAAGGCTCCCAAATGTTTTATGCAGATTCTTTACATTAATCACTTGTCCTCATCCTCCTTTCAGCGTATCCCAGAAGCCTTGTAAGACTGAAGGTCAATACAAAATAAATAACAGCCGTAATGGCTAAAGGCTCAAAAGGCCTGTAAATTGCGCCCTGTATAATATTTGTGTTTCTCATAAGTTCACTTATACTGATAACAGACAGTACGGAAGATTCCTTAATTACAACAACAAATTCATTTCCCAAAGCAGGAAGAATGTTTCTGAGTGCCTGTGGCAATACAATATATCTCATAGCCTGCCCCTGAGTAAAACCGATAGATCTTGCCGCCTCCATCTGACCTTTGTCCACCGCCTGAATACCGGCTCGTATTATTTCAGCCACATATGCACCGCTGTTTACGGACATAGCAATAACACCTGGTATAAAACGTTCCATTTCTAAACCGAATATATGAAATTCCGGCAGTGAAATCAGGTAGAAAAACAGTGTTATCTGAACAAGAAGTGGTGTTCCCCTTATAAACTCTATATAGGATGATGCAACTGCTTTTAAAACCTTGTTATGGGATATCTTCATCAACGCAATACCTGTACCTATAATAACACCCAGTATTACGGTGAGAATTGCAATTACTATTGTATTTACGGTACCGCTTACAAAGTAGTACCAATATTCACTTAGAAATCCGAAATCCAAGCCAATACCTCCCTATTATAAAAATTCTCCGAAAACAAAACACAGGGGTGCCCGTGGACATCCCCTTTGCTTCGGCCTTCATATAATGTCAATGTCAATTATTTTGTTGTTACATTCTTTTCGTTAGCTTCCTGAACAAACTTATCTATTAATCCGTCTTTCATAAGTCTGTCAAGGGATTTGTTTATCTGCTCTACAAGGTTTGAATTACCTTTTTTAACTGCTATAGCTGATCCGCCTGTATCATCCTTTACAGGAATATCTGTAAGTGCCAAATCGTTGTTGTTCTTAACGTAGCCGCTTGCTACCGGAAGTTCAACAACCAGTGCATCTATCTTTTTATTTTTTAATTCCATAACCAAATCAGGAATCTTGCCTAATGATACAAGGTTTGCACCCTCAAGCTGTTCTTTTACTATCTTTTCCTGTGTAGTTCCCAGCTGTGCGCCAACTTTCTTATCCTTTAAATCAGCAACGGTTTTATATTTGTCTTTGTCCTCAGCCCTTACCATTACGCCCTGTTTTGCTTCATAATAAATCTTTGAAAAATCAACAGATTTTTTTCTCTTTTCGTCAGGATTCATACCGGCTATTACAATATCCACTTTGTTTGTGTTAAGTGATGACAATAGTCCGTTGAAATCAGTATCCACAATCTGGAGCTCTACGCCCATGTCTTTTGCAATCTCCTCAGCAATAGAAATGTCGATACCTACTATAGTATCCTTTCCATCTACCAGCATGTGATATTCATACGGTGCATAATCTCCGCTTGTACCTACAACCAATTTTCCGGTCTTTTCAATTCTCTTCATTGTTTCTCCGCCGCCGCAGCCTGCAATGGATAGTCCGATAGCTGCAACAATAATCAAGCAAAATACCTTCTTTAACATTCCTTTCATCATTTTGAAATCCCCCTATTATTTTTCTACATAATAAAACATCGATGTGTACAATTATAAATTATTATGCATAAAAATTCAATACAATGCATAAATATTTTGTCACAATATGTCATATATTTACATTCACTTTAAATAGCCTCTCTTAATTTATATTCAGGGAAATATTCTATATGCAGATATTGTCTGAGACACCGTTAAAGAGCCCCTAGCGGTGATAATCACCTTAATCGCAAAAAATGTAACAGTAATGAAATTTTCATTTTAACAGTAAAATTAATATAATGAACTAATGCGGTACTATATTTTCCCAGTTATAATATAGTAATAATTAAAAATCAGAGGTGGATTGTATAATGCTTAAAAGACTTTTATTGCTTGGCACACTAATGATTGCCATACTATTTGAAAGTACAGCTGTTTGCGTTGCAGCCGACGCAAAAGACAAAAATCAATATCCTGGGGTATCACAGTCGGCAGTGAAAATTGATACCACCATACTGGATAAAACACTCGATACTCAAAAAAAACAGCAGGAAGCTCAAAAGAAAAAAGAAGAAGCTGCTGCAAAGGAAAAATTACAGAAAAAAGTGGCTCAGTTGCAAAAAGATATTACTGCCAATACATATTTAAAATACATTAAGCAGCTTGGCTACTATAAAAAAGCTTCTAAAAGTGATGAAAAACTCAATATCAGAAATGCTCTTCTTTTATTTCAAAGCAACCATAATATGAGTGTAACCGGTACATATGACACGGCAACAAAAAATATGCTTGTACAAAGGCTATCCAGTAACAAGTTTGTTTATCTTGACAAGGTTACAAAAGCCCCCACTAAAGGAAGGTGGATTGCTGTAAACAAGACCACAAGAGTCTTAACATTATATGAAGGTGCAAAGGTGTTGAAAAAGTATGCCGTTGCAGTTGGCAACCCTGCCTCTCTTACCAAATCCGGTAAATTTATTGTCACCATCAAACTTATAAACCCTGATTGGGGAGGAGGAGGATTTGCAGACCCAGTAAAAGGAGGAACACCTCAAAACCCGCTTGGAACCCGTTGGATAGGGATAAACAGAACCGACGGTTCCTATGGAATACACGGCACAAATTCGTTCTATTCCATTGGAAAATACATATCACACGGCTGTATAAGAATGTCTAACTACTGTGTGGAGGAAATGTATCCTCTTGTTCCTGTGAAAGCACCTGTCTGGGTAGGTACTCAGACCGAGTTAAAGAACTGGAGTATTACTCAACCCCTATTCAAACAGCAGGTCTCGTAGAAAATTTTTATTATTGAATTTTGGACGTCATTGTGATAAAATACACAATACAAATACAAATGTCATTGAATGGTGGACACTTTATTGTTTTATTCGACTCACCCTCCATTCAATATCCTTTCAATAATATGAAAATCTACGAATAGGAGGCATAAAGGATGTCTAAGCTAAAAGTTGGTATAATCGGTGGTACTGGAATGGTTGGACAAAGATTTATTTCACTTCTTGAAAACCATCCATGGTTCGAAGTCGTTTCCATTGCTGCCAGTGAAAAATCTGCCGGAAAGAGATACGAAGAAGCAGTAGGTAATAGATGGAAGATGTCTACACCTATGCCTGAAAACGTTAAAAATATTGTAATAAAAAACGCAACAGAACAAGTTAAAGAAATTTGTGATGAAGTGGATTTCGTTTTCTGTGCAGTTGATATGAAAAAGGATGAGATCAAGAAGCTCGAGGAAGAATATGCGAAAAATGAAACTCCTGTAGTTTCCAACAATTCGGCACACAGGTGGACTCCTGACGTACCTATGCTTATACCTGAAATCAATGCAGATCATGTAAAGGCAATAGATGCTCAGAGAAAAAGACTCGGAACAAAATACGGATTCATTGCGGTTAAGCCAAATTGTTCAATCCAAAGCTATGTTCCTGCTCTTACGCCTCTAATGAAATACGGTATTAAAAACGTTGTTGCAACTACTTACCAGGCAATTTCCGGTGCAGGAAAGAATTTCACCGACTGGCCTGAAATGATTGATAACGTAATACCTTATATCGGTGGAGAGGAAGAAAAAAGTGAACAGGAACCTTTGAAAATCTGGGGTAAAGTTGAGAACGGAGAAATTGTAAAGACATCATCACCCCTTATAACTACACAGTGTATAAGAGTGCCTGTAACTGACGGTCACCTTGCTGCAGTGTTTGTTTCCTTTGAAAACAAACCTTCAAAAGAAGAGATACTTGAGTTATGGAAAAACTTTAAGGGTGAACCTCAACTTCTGGATTTACCAAGTGCACCAAAGCAGTTCATAAAATATTTTGAAGAAGACAACAGACCACAAACCAAATTGGACAGAGATGCTGAAAACGGAATGGGTATAACTGCTGGAAGACTTCGTGAAGATACTATTTATGATTATAAATTTGTTTGTCTCTCACACAATACTGTCCGTGGCGCTGCAGGCGGTGGCGTACTCATGGCAGAGTACCTAAAGTCCCAAGGATATATTCATGCAAAATAAGTAATATTACCTATTTTTCTTAGAATTAGGTAAATAATTTAGTATAATATGCCGATAAATGAGCTAGGTGAATAACCTAGCTTTTTTGTTATGTTCAAATATTTACCACAAATGTTAATGTTCAATTTTCGTACAGGTAAAGGAGATCAAAATGGGCATAAAATCAGACTATGCAGGCCAATATTTGTCCGGTCAGAACGAAACGATTATTTTTGAGGGTGACAGAGTATCATCAGTTATTTTAATGCTCCAGGGGAAGCTGGATGTTTTACTGTCGCCCTTTGATACAGCACCAAATAATGAAGGCTACACAGCTGATAACAGCTGCCGTCTTTTTACCTTGGAGCAGAATACTTTTCTAAGCGTTAATGACATTTTGAAAAGCGGAAAGAACTCCTTTAGTTTAAGATCCCAGGAAGCTTGTAATTTATACTGTTTTCAAGCTTCATCTGCTAATGGTATCAGAGATATCATGAATACTCAAAAGGATTATTCAACATATATTGTCTCATCTCTTGCAACACTCATCGACCTGAGCTATGATTCCTATCAGAAACTTCTCCCTATTTGCAGGAGTCTGGATATATTGGTAAAGAACCTATCCGTATATTATTGGGCTATAAAGGATAAATATTACTTTAAATATTCTCCTGAGATAGAGAACCTGGATTACTACAAAAACGCTTATCAGGAAGCAAGAGATAACGGAATACGTTTCTTCCCTGTTGATACGGATTCCTTATCAAATACATATATATGTGAAAATTGTGGAGACACTGAGAATGAAATAGATGATGCAGGTTTTGAGTATTTTTCAAAACTGCTTAACGTACCTCTTGAGCAAAGAAAGGGCTTTTTCAACAGTGAAGGCTACGTTTGCGAATATCATATAAAAAAGGGTTCTGATCTCATGGAATCCCTTGTAGGTGAAATTAAGAGTAAGCTGTCCCAATTATACAATAATATCTACTGTCTCTATACTGCCCCGGTGAACCTTATGTCTTCTTACGCAAGAATAGCGGTAGATTCAAAGGATGATAAGGAAGCAGTACTGACTCTTTACGGGATTATGGAACAATCTGCTGCAGTTATTGCAAACTGCATTGGCAGGCTTCAGAATGAGTTTGACTGTTTTAACTCCATAACCATTTCAAAGATTAGTGAAATGGTTGAGGCTGTTAAGGAAAAGGCGTCCATAAACCGTATACCTCAGAATGATGACGGTACTTATTCAGGAAATGAGCTTCCAAAGGAACTTGAAAACAGTCTTGAAAAGATTTTAACAATATGCGGCTGCACTATGGATTTTAAAGACAGTTTTAATAAACGGCTCAGTCATTTCAGAGCCTTAAAGGATAAATCCGCCAGCGACTCTGAAGCAAGAGAGCTTCGTTCTTCACTTACAAGTGATTTCTTTACTGTTTATGAAACTGCTTTCAAAAAAGCTCAGGAAAGCGGCCAGTATCCAAAAATTATAAGTATGTTCTTAAATTTTGGTTATATGGATGAACGTCTTGTGACCAAAGAACAAGCCATTGCTTTATATAGACTATGCGACAAGGAATATGCGAATTCGAAATTCACTATACAAAGTGCAACAAAGTGGCTTCAAGAAATTTATAATAACCGTAAGGAACCTTCTATCAATGATTTCGGGCAGGATTATTATGATGTATTCAGAGATATGAAGAAAAGGAAAATTGTTACCGACCTTGATAAGCCGGCATACGAAAAGGACTTTAACGCCAAGGTTAGCTTTGAAATAAATAACATGTTAAAAACAAATCAGAAAGTGTGCCATGGTCACATGAGCAGCTATTTTCCTATTTTGCATAAAGATATTATCACTCGTGATCTTGAGAAATCAGTTGTGACTCCGCATAAGATTACAGATGCAATAATGAATATCCTTGAAACTGATTTTTCAGTATTTTACAGGGAAATCTGGTACAAAAACGAAAAGAAAAATATAGAGAAAGAACCGATAATGAAAGAGATTCTTCCTGACATTATCATAGTGCCTACCTTTGGTTCTCGAGCTTCCATGTGGCAGGAGATAACAGGAAGAGGCCGAAATACACCCGGTAGATTCATTTTCCCTGCATTTACAGATGAAAACATATATGATATGGTATTGAAACTTATCGGTGCATTCAGATGGGAACTGTGCAGAACAATGATGGGTGTGGCATGGAACGATATAACTGAAAAATCTTTGACTTCGGAATACACCGATTACATTCAGTTCTATAAGAAAAACCATGACCTTTCCGAAGAAGCAAAGGAAAAAATCAAAGTACAGATACAGAAAAACAGGAACATGATGAAGGATATTTTCACAAGCGATTATGATGTCTGGATAAATTATGAATCAAAAGGTATCCTCAGACTCAACAAAATAGCAAGATCAATATTATTCAGGTACTGTCCTCTCCCTAAAGAGCAAAGGACAAATCTTGCAAAACAGCCTGCATTTTCAGACCTGTCTATGCAGCTGAATACCTCCAGAGCCAAGATGGCTAAGTCACTTACAAGCAAGTATACTAAATTATTCAAGAACGGCCCTATGGACGAAGATATGGAAGCAAATCTGATTTTCTATAGAGATCTTTAAAATTATTATATAAACTAAAAAAATCAATGGGAGCTTAAAAAGAAGTCACTCATTGATTTTTTTATGCTTTCATCTATAATACAGCAATACATTCTATCTCGATTAGGACATCCTTTGGAAGTCTCGCAACCTCTACGCATGACCTTGCAGGATAATTGTCCGTAAAGAATTTTTTATATACTTCGTTTATTGCTGCAAAGTCATTCATATCTTTTATGAAAACAGTAGTTTTTATAACGTTACCCAGACCTGCACCGGCTCCTTTTAGAACTTCTGCAAGGTTTTTGATTGCCTGCTCTGCCTGTTGGACTGCCCCTCCAGCAACAACATTCCCGCTGGCGGGGTGTACTGGAATCGCTCCCGAGGTATATATAACATTTCCGCATTTAACCGCTTGTGAATACGGACCTATCGCGGCAGGTGCCTTGTCAGTTGAAATAATCTCAAATGCCATTTTAATCACTCCTTTATGTCTTTATATCTCTTCAATTTGCTTATTCATTTTTACATGCTTAAAGTGTCTCTTGCTTGTGGCATAATCATCAACAACCTGCCCGTTGCCAATCAGCATGTATTTGCAACTCAACAAACCATCCAAACCTACGGGGCCTCTAGCATGAAGCTTACTTGTGCTTATTCCTACCTCGGCACCAAAACCATATTTGAAACCATCGCTAAATCTTGTAGAAGCATTCCAGAAAACATTTCCGGAATCAACAAGGTTCATAAATTTAACTGCTGTTGTTTTATCCTTTGTCACTATACTGTCAGTATGCCCTGAGCCATAAGTATTGATATGTTTTATAGCTTCATCCACACCGGAAACAATCTTTATGGATATAATGTAATCAAGGTACTCTGTTGCCCAGTCTTGGTCGCTGGCAGGTTTAACTTCTATGATTTTAGCTGTTTCTTCATCTCCGAATATTTCAACATTCTTTTTATCAAGTTCAGCCTTTAATCCCGGTAGAAATTCCTTTGCTATCGCCCTGTCAACCAATAGGGTTTCCGTAGCATTGCACACTGCAACGTACTGAGTTTTTGAATCCACTGTGATTTTCTTTGCCATTTCCAAGTCTGCACCAGAGTCCACATATACGTGGCAAATACCGTCTGCATGGCCCATTACGGGTATTCTTGAATTATCCATTATATAGCGTACAAACTCATTTGAACCCCTTGGAATTACCAGGTCAATATATTCATCCATTTTCAGCATTTCATTTACATCGTCCCTGCTTTCAAGAAGACTTATCCATCCCTTGGGCAGTCCGGCTACTACGGTAGCTTCTTCTATGACATCTGTCAGAACTCGGTTTGTTTCTTTTGCCTCGGAACCGCCTTTAAGGAGAACACAGTTTCCACTTTTAAGGCAGAGAGTTGATATCTGCACAAGTGCGTCTGGCCTTGATTCAAATATGATACCTATAACACCTATTGGACAGGTAACTTTAAACAGCTCAAGGTCATCGTCCAGCATATTTGAAAATAGAGTTTTCCCTACAGGTTCTTCTAGGACCTTGAGACTTTTAATTCCTTCAACTACATCATTTAATTTCTTTTCGTCAAATTTAAGTCTTTTAAGAAGCGGTGAAGCCAGATTCTCCTTTTCGCTTCTTTCAAGGTCATGTTGATTTGCTTCTATGATTCTTTTACTGTTTGCAAGTAGTGCATCAGCTATTTTCAATAGTGCATCGTTCTTAACTTCTCCGCTAAGTGCAGCCATTTTTACAGATGCCTCACCGGCATTTTCACATAATTGTCTTATGTCCATTTTTACCTCCTAAATATCCCATTTCATTGATTTTTCAACCGCTTTCTTCCACTTTAAGTATAGACCGTCAAAGTATTTTTTATTTCCTATAGGCACATATGTCTTGTCAAGATTCCATGCCTTTTCAATCTCTTCCTTGGATGTCCATATCCCAACTCCGAGTCCCGCCAAAAATGCAGAACCAAGTGCTGTTGTTTCCCTTATTACAGGCCTTTGGACAGGTATATCCAGTATATCTGCCTGAAACTGCATAAGAAAGTCGCTTGCGCTTGCACCTCCGTCTACCTTGAGTGCATTTAGCTCTATCCCTGAATCCAGTTCCATAGCTTTCAGTACATCCCTGCTCTGATATGCTATGGACTCCAGGGTGGCCCTAATAATATGCCTCTTGTTTGTCCCTCTGGTTATCCCCAGAATTGTACCACGGGCATACATATCCCAGTACGGCGCACCTAATCCCGTAAATGCAGGAACAACATATACTCCACCAGTGTCTGGAACTTTTTCTGCCTCAATATCACTTTCATGTGCGGTCTTTATTATGCCAAGTTCATCTCTTAACCACTGAATGGCTGCTCCGGCATTGAATACACTGCCTTCAAGTGCATATTCCACCTGATTATCGATACCCCATGCAATAGTAGTAAGAAGATTGTTTTTTGAAGGTACAAGTGACTTTCCAGTATTCATCAGAATAAAACAGCCGGTACCATACGTATTTTTTGCATCGCCCTGTTTAAAGCAGGCTTGCCCGAAAAGAGATGCATGCTGGTCTCCGGCTATTCCGGAAATAGGGATTTTTGCTCCTAGAATTTTTTCATTTGAATACGCACATACCCCGGATGATGAAACTACTTCCGGCAACATACACGCCGGTATCTCCAGTTCTTTCAGCAATTCTTCATCCCATTTTAAATCATTTATATTATATAGCATGGTTCTGGATGCATTTGAATAATCCGTGATGTGCTTTCTACCCCCGGTTAAATTCCAGATAAGCCATGAATCTATGGTTCCGGCAAGGAGCTCTCCCCTTTGAGCCTTATCCTTCGCTCCCTCAACCTGATCCAAAATCCATTTTATCTTGGTTCCCGAAAAATATGCATCTATTACCAGCCCGGTTTTGCTTTTGATTTTATCTCTCAAGCCAGCCATCTTTAAACTGTCACAAATTTCAGAACTTCTCCTGCACTGCCACACAATGGCTCTATGTAAAGGTTTTCCTGTGTTTTTGTCCCAGACAACTACGGTCTCCCTCTGGTTTGTGATACCGATGCAAGCTATTGCTTCAGGACTTATTCCGGCCATCTTTATTGCTCCAGTTATAGCAGCCATCTGGTCTCTGAATATATCTTCAGCATCATGCTCAACCCACCCGGGCTGAGGATAATACTGCTGCAACGGCACATTCTTTATTCCGGCTATATTACCGTTTAAGCTGTCAAATATTACTGCTCTGGAGCTGGTAGTCCCCTGGTCAAGGGATAAAATGTATCTCTTATGCATAAATCCCGTCCCCTTTGTATAGCACAAAGTTGCTCTATTTTTTTATTAGTTATCATTATTATATCATATTCTACGCTCTGGAAATTATCATCTCACAAACGTAAACAACGGCAATTGCACACACAGCTACCTTTAACAGACTTTTTTCAAAGTAGGCCAGTATAACTGCAACTCCAAGCCCTATGACAGCTGACAAAAGATGCCCTGTAGATGTAAGTATATCAGGAAATATCATAGCTCCCAGAACTGCATAAGGTACATATCCCAGAAATGCAGTTATAAACCGGGACTTTATTTTATTTTTGAACACAGCCATGGGAAGCACTCTTGGAATATATGTAACCAATGCCATAAGAAGTACTGCAATCAAAGTATTAGTCATTTGCCGTATCCTCCATTGGAAAAAGCTTTGCACCTATTGTACATGCAATAAATGTGGCTATGATTATTCTCCATCCCCCTGATACAGCAGAAAAGACAGGTGCCCATTTTATAAGAGAACTTATAAATATAGCACATCCTGCCACAATCAGAGCAGCTTTTGACTTCTTCGCCGCCGGAATTACAAGTGCTATAAACATTGCGTATAAAGCAATACCCATTGAATTCTGCAAAGATTCGGGCAGTATGGTACACACTATGGCACCAGCTGCGGTGCCTGCGGCCCACCCGATATAGGGCAGCACTTCAAGTCCTGTCATAAAGGAAAAAGTTATATCCTTTTTTTGCATGGCAGCTACTGTAAAGGTTTCATCGGTGATTCCGAAAGACATTATCCAACGTTTATATCCCGGTATACCCTCAACAATTTTCTGGGATAGGGACAAGGACATAAGCATGTATCTGATATTTATAACAAAGGTAGTAATCGTAATTTCAGCAAGACCCGCTCCTGCTATAATCAGGTTTGTTCCTGCAAACTGTCCCGCCGAAGTGAGGTTTGTCATTGATATTAATATGACTATCCAAACAGGTATTCCGCCCTTTACAGCCATAAGCCCGAATGTAAAGGATACGGGAAAATACCCCAAGGCTATAGGAAGGCTTTGTTTTGAACCATCAAGGAAATCCTGCAATACCGTGTGTTTGCTATGTAATACTTTCTCTTGCTTAGTTAACATTTCTAATATCCTTTTTCCATTTTCTTGTGAATTAACAACAAGTAGTATTATAACATATAATTTGATGTCTTCTCATCAAAAAACTCTTACCTAGGTATAAGGGTAAGAGTTTTAAATGCCTACTCAATCTATAGTTATGATATATTTCTTTGCTTCATCTTACTTAGTATTATTTCAAATATACCACCAAATGTAGTAAATTTTCCTTTAGCCATATCCTCTTGAGGAATAGTAATATTGAATTGACTCTTTACATCAAAGTATATGTATCTGTACATCCGCATACCCGGTAAGTTTTTCGATAGTTTGTTTCGCAATAGTATCGGAATCATCTTTATTCAGAATATTAAATACGGGTATTTTATTTTTAGTAAATTTTGTTTTCTTTTCATCTATAAACTTGTAATCCAATGAAATATAAGAACTAACATATTCCTCATTTGCTCTTAACCAATCGAATTTCATATTTGTAATGTTGAAGAAATCAACCTCAAATCCAAGCTTATATTTAAACAAATTTGTATACGTATCGAATCCCTCAAGCTTATAATCTTCATACAGCAAGCTGGCTATTACAACATCCGGAGCTACGTCCTGTGAGATTTCGAAGGCAAACAAGCCGAATTTGTTTGTAAACTTCAGCCGAATTATTTTATTTGAACTCACAAAGATTCCTACATACTTAACCTTAATGAGTTTAAATTAATTAAAAATTTACTTGTAATTATAAAAAATAGAGATTTTCTTATGGATATTTTACCTTTAAAATTATGACCTCCTTAAATGGTATGCCATAACCATAGTATATGTATTATTGTAAATTATAACATATATTGTAATTTTATTCAGATTTTGTAATAAGAATTTAAATGCTTGCAAGGGGCTTTTGCTACATTTTAATTGAATTATTGATAATTTATTATATTTTTGGTATTATTTGTATGATATATGCTCTATAAAACAACCCCACCTAGTATTACACAAGCATTTAACACGTTTAAAACTTAAAGAAGTGAGGTAATACAAATGAAATTAGAACTTAATCAGCCACCAATAAATTGTTATTTACATCATGCCTATCCGCTAACTGTCGCAATGTCTCACAAAGATTTTAATTCATGGTTTTTTAGTAATTATATACAATTGCAAGTTGATGTTAACTATTATTTTCTAAATTTCTTTACATATCCAATATGTGGAAACTCCATTTTAAGTCCATTAATAGATTACAAAATTTTAGATTTAGAATTTATATTTAAATCAAATATAAATATAATTGATTTTATAAAAAGCAGTTTAAATCTCGGTTATTATGTAATGACTTATACTGACGAGTTTTTTATACCCCATAGAGTATCATACCTGAAAAAAGTACACTTCAGACATGAGATTATGATTTATGGTTATGATTCAGATAAAAGTCTATTTAACGTAATAGGTTATAATGATGCGGGTACTTATTATCCAACATGTGTTAGTTTTTCTGAATTTGAAAACAGTTTCTTGAATTCTATAAAGAAAACCAATGATATAATTTTAATGAAAGCCAAAGATAGTACATCATATCGTCCATCATATGAATTCGACATGGAAAATGTTAGAAACCTATTATCTGACTATCTCTTATCTAAAAATACATCATTTAATTTCCGTACAATAGGAACTCCAAACAATTTAGTATATGGGATTTCAGTATATGATCAATTGATAAAATATTATGAGAATATCCTTAAAAATGATTCTGAAGAAGAAGGTGACATTAGACATTTTCATTTACTTTATGAACATAAAAAAACTATGGTGTCCCGCCTAGAATACTTTGTTGAAAATAAATACATTAATACTAATAATAATTTCATTAATATCTTTTATGAATTAGAAAATGAAGCTTTAAATAATAGAAATATCTTAATCAAATATAATATTACTAAAAACAAAAATAAAATAAATACTGTAATTGAATCTTTACATAAAATGTATGAGGACGAAAAGAAGGCAATAGGAGATTTATTAGAAGCTATAAATAAATAATCATGTCTGAGACATACCTTTAACCCCCAAGTAGATGGATATTGCCAACCCTATAACCTTAGGCATCCTTACCCCAGCTTCTCTTAATATTTTAAATGTTTCCCTCCATGAATAAGGCTTCAACAAAAGCAGGAAAGGGTACTCCTTCACGCTGAGCTGCAATTCTAATCAATAATTGGGTTGGAATCATTTCTTGATGGAATGTAGCTAGTAAGATATAACCTGTTGGGACAATAAATGTACTATTAGTGTTACAAACACTTATTTTTTTATCGCATTGGATTATTGTGGTTTAAATCGGATGTTGTCTATGATTAATTGTTTTCTTTTTCTGCAACCTCACTTAAAGTATTTTCTGATGTTTACGCATATGGATTAAAAATTTTATCAAACTTTTTGGTGTGGTGAGTTCATAGAACATTCTTGAGAAAATACCATCGTATAATAATCCGCTAGTCGCTTCATAGGTAATTTCTATTGCCTGACCTTTATATTCAAATGCCTTAATATCAGAATTACTGTTGATACGTGCAGTTTCTTTCTTTGATAAAATTTTGTATGTTATTCCATATTCACTCATCTTTTCAAGCCATTTCTCTATATCCAAACACATTAAAATTGTTTTCTCACCATTAATTATTTTTATTTTATCTTCCAAAGAAAATGGATGAAGAAATATCGGAAAAGCGGCAGGAACCCTTAATGAACTGGTAAAATTAATAATTGGAAACTCTATTTTAAGTCCCCTAACCCATGATATAAATGCCTTTACCAGCCCTAAGAGACGAATGTTATTATATACTCCTACTAAAAGACAATCATCTATTACTCGTGTTGAATAGTTTTTCTTATTTGTCTCCATAAGCATTTTAGCTATATCTTGGTCAAAACTTTCTACATTGAAAACGTCACGGGGTATTGAAATATTTACTCCTGTAGAGCTATCAATGCCTTTACCTGTATTTATTATATTGATTGTTTCCTCCATAACTCTTTGTTGCTTTAAGTACCTGTCAAATTGCTTATGGAATTTTTGATTTTCATCTTTGGTAGCTAAATATAGCATATATTCACATTGAGTTTTTGAAAATTCATCAATTATTTCTTCAATTTTTTCATTTACTTGCCCTTCTTTTAGTTCAAGAATACCAATTCTGTTTTCCTCTCTATCACATATTAATAAATCTCCAACTTGCATGAATGATGTAATATCAGATATTAACGGAAAGTGTAATTTGTTAGAGCTAAAAATTTCGTCTACCGTTTTTAAATCGTGAGTTATATTAGCACTTTTAATATCTATTTGGTTTACATTTCTGTAAAAACGCCTGATAGATGTTCCATCCATTTGAACAAGCTGCCAAGCAATAGAGTCAGCAAGCTTTCTATATATATACTCTTTTTCTTCAGTTTCACTTATTTTTTCCCTTAATTCTTTAGACAAATCCTTGTTCTTGTTATTATTGGCTTCTCTTAACCTATTTTTGAGTTTCTTTTTATTTATACTTTCCCTTTCAAGGCCTAACAATATATCTTTTTGGGCAATCATAAACCCTGTATGTACATTTTTAATAAACTCATGATATGAGCCAATATCTTTAAATTTTAAAGATTGTTTAGGACTTTTTACTCTATCGATGCCATATTGAAAAATCAAATATATTATATGCTTTATCTCTTTTATAAATTTCTCGTCAAACATCTATATTCACCTCAAATATAATGTATTTATCAAGCTCTTCTGACTTACAAATCCTCTTCTCTTTCAAAATAAAGTTCAGGTAGAATAATCCTGATTTCACAATCAAGGGTTTCTTTCTTCCAATATATTATAAATCTAATTTTCGCTGCTTTAGGTAAATAGTTTTTTTGCTTTATTGACTTAATCTGATTGATAAATTGTTTAGAAAACCTTAAAACTGCTTGTCCTCTTGAATTGCGGCAGCAATCTTCATCAACGGCAAGTATATCTCCACTATTAAGCTCAGAAATCAGGTTTTGGCAAGACATAAAGAAATCTAGCCATACATCCCTGAAAGTTAATTGCATTGCAAATTGGCCGGGCGGTTGATACTCACCAAAATCTTCAATAATATGAAGTCCTTCAGCCTTTATAGAATCCAAATAATTACCATTATAATGAACGGTTAGATTGCGTTTTGCCCTTGTCATAGCAACATACAACTGCCTTACAGCTTCATCAGTTCCAATATTAAATCGGTCTAGCATCAAAAAAACATTATCAAATTCACGGCCTTTAGCCTTGTGAATAGTTGAAACAAATATTTTTTCCATATTTTCGCTAAAGAAATCTTCAAGCTTTGATTCACGAATAAAAATCTCGAGATCCGATTTATATTTATTTCTAGGATTTACAGCCTCAAAATCTTTGATGAGATTAACACAGGTTTCTAAATTGGGGTTGTTTGGAAATTGTTCTATTAGTCTTCTCTTTGCCCCTGCCCAAACATCATCACTTATCATATAAATATCATCATACAAATTAAGCTGACTTAAAAAAAATCTAACTTCCAGAAGGTTATACAAATTGAAACCATCATTTGACTGTATTAATTTTGCCTGTATCCCATTTTTCACAAGCAGGCCTGCAATATGCAGTGCTTCTTCGTTCATCTTAGTTAAAACACAAGTACTTCCTACAAGCCCTTCTCTCAGAATATTATTTACAAGAGGTGTAATAAGATTACAGCTCCGGTATTTAACAAGCTTTATTTTGCCCATATCCTTTTGAACTGCAATAATAGGTGTGTTCTTTAATCTATTCGGAATTCTTTTTACAAATTGATTTGAAAAATGAACAAGGTTGGATTTACTTCTGTGATTTTCTACCAGTTCATACAACATAGCATTTTTTTCATTTATCAGTATTTTCAGATATTTAGAACTTGCACCTCTGAATTCATAAATATTCTGGTCATCATCCCCAACAGCAATTACTCGCATTTCTTCATTATACTCCATTAAAGCGCTTATTAACTCAAACTCATTGGCATCCATATCCTGTGCTTCATCTATTACCAGAACAGTTTTTGTAATTCTGCCTGCTTCAACGTCTCCACTTTTGATTCTCCTAATAGTCTCTTGGATCACTTCTTCCGATTTTTCCAAGGTTCCTACCCTTCCCAGCAAATCAAAACAATAAGAATGAAATGTTTTGATTTCTATGAAGTTGGCTGCATTACCAATGAGCTTAAGCAAACGTATCTTAAATTCGGTAGCGGCTGACCTTGAAAAAGTCACCATTAGCAATTGTTCATGCTTTACATCCTCCATCAGCAATAATGATGCCAGCTTATGAACCAGAATTCTTGTTTTACCGCTTCCCGGCCCTGCCGCCACTACAATATATCTTGATTCATTATCATTAATAATCTTTAATTGAGTTGGAGACAGTTCTCCAAAAAGTTGCTTGAACTTGGCAGGTGTAATATTTCTTCTTATATCATTCTGTTGGCTGCCATTAAAATATTTATTCAAAAAAGATATGTAATTCAGATGGAAATAGTCGTCTACAAATTGCAGCGCAGCTTTGTAATCACTTATCATTTTCCGAGCATATTCCCCTACAATGTGAATTTGCTGTACTTTATTCTGGTAAAACTGATTAAGTTTCTGATAATCCTCTATCTTGTAGCGCTTCTTATTATCCTTTTCGAGACGTTCAATTGTAAGAGCATTATAAACCACCATAAAGCCACCCTCGATTTTTAATGCCTCAATTTTTGATAAATAAAAGAGTGCATCTTCAATATCATCAACAGTAACTTTTGTATTAAAAAGCAGCAATCTGCCTTCAAATTCTTCTTTTAATTCTAAAATGGAAAATTCAACTAAAATTTCATCTCTATTTAATTCTTCAGTTGCTGCGGAAGTAATGCTTTTATCATAAAGATACTCCACAATAAATTGCGCCAATTCATATCGCTTTGTTAATTTTTCTTCAAACCATTCCTTGGACTGAAGGGAAAGGACTGCTATATGGTTTTTTGAGTATTCCACAGTTTGTCTTTTAATCCAGTTTTTAATAGCCCAGAAATTAAATACGGTCTTTATCCTATTTGGAGTCACATCATTGAAACCACTTCGTTCTGCCTGTTCATTCAATTCTTTTATATGTAATATTTTTTCTTCATTTTCCAGAATAGTTAGCAAAAAGCCTTCAAGGCTACGAAAAGATTTCAAAATAGCTAGTGATCGGTTTTTACTTTCCTTTCTCTTAATAAAGGCGGATAGATCTTTTGTATCGGCCAATATCTTTTCTTCCCTGAGAAGACTAATAATCTGTATAACTTCCTCTTTTACAATCCCCAAATAATCCGAGATGTAGTCTATTCTCGCTTCACCGTCTTCATCCGTTGTGTGTCTTCTGCTCTTACTGGAAAAAAGCTTTTTTATAATGCGAGTTGCATTCATCTTTTGCTTTTCAGTGAACCGGCCGGAATTATTTATCTTGGCAATAGCCTCCATAGCATTCTTAGAGAGGATACTGTTTGCATATATCCTTGGCATATTCTGGCCCCGTTTGAGATAGCCAGAGTCTTCTAATGCTGCAATTGCAGTAGTTACACGGGTTTCTATCTCCTTGATATTATCATCCCAACCTGCCTTTCGTGCAATCTCCAAAGCAGATTGAGATACCCTTGATCTAAATCTGGTAATATCTTTAATTGCCTTCCATACCTGCTGTATCTCCTGAATACTAAGTTTGGTTTGATTAAGAAGAATGAAATGCTTACTCAAGTCTTCATCATTGAATAAGACAAAACAATCTGCCGAAACAGACTCATCCCTTCCTGCCCTTCCCGCTTCCTGTATATAGTTTTCAAGAGAATCGGATATTTCGTAATGAATAACCATGCCCACATCTTTTTTGTCTACTCCCATTCCAAAAGCAGATGTTGCAACCATGATTTGAACCTCTCCCCTAATAAATGCATCCTGATTTTCAGACTTTTCCTGCTTGTCCATTTTGCCGTGATAGGGCTTTGCCTGATAACCGTCTTGAACCAGTCTTTGAGCCAGGGAGTATGCTTTTCTGGTACGTGATACATAAACGATTGTAGGGCAGTTTTTTTCTTCAATCAGATCTCGTACTGTATTGTATTTTTCTTCTTCACTCTCTTTCTGAAATACCTTATAGCGCAGATTACTTCTTGATGCATTTGAGCTGAAAATCTCCATGTCCAGCGATAACTTTTCTTTAAAATACTCACGAATATCCTCTATAACCTTTTGCTTTGCAGTAGCTGTGAAGCAGGAAACAGGTATTCCTTCTTCCATATTTTTCCTTTCCTGTAATGTCTTTATAAAGTCCCCGATATATAAGTAATCAACTCTGAAATCCTGTCCCCAGGATGAAAAACAGTGTGCCTCATCTATTACAAAACGGACAACATTTCTTCCCAGAAGTATCCGTTCTATTGTCTTTGATCGTAGAGATTCAGGAGAAATATATAGTATAGAGGCAGACCCGTTTTCGACTCTTTCAAAAGACTTTGCTCTTTCAATTGGGTCAAGCAAGCCATTTATAGTAACGGCTTCTGTGATACCCGCTTTTTCCAGATTATCAACCTGATCTTTCATTAATGACTGCAAAGGAGAAATAACTACAGTCAGACCTTTTAAATTCCTTCCGCTCATTAATGCCGGTACTTGGAAAGTAATTGACTTTCCTCCACCAGTTGGAAACACTGCCAAGAGAGACTTATTGGAAATAGCGGCCTTGACAGCTTTCTCCTGTAATGGTTCTCCACCGTAGGTTCTGTATGAATCAAAGCCAAAGAAGCGCTTCAGACCTTTATGAATATCAAGCGCTTGATCACAATATGAGCATCCCCTCAAACACGGATTGCTTCTCAGTAAAAACATTACTTTTTCAACAGCAGGAAAATTCTTAAGCACCCATGGCGGTGTGATGGAGTATCTGCTTTTTGTATTAATAAGTCCCAAGCTATAGGCAAGTTCTATGGGGTATTCTGTAATAATCTCTAAAAGATTAGCCTCTTCACATATTTGAGAATTAAACTTTTCACGAATCATATTTTCTATATCTATAGTATTTTCGTTGTATTCAAGAAAATGAAAGAAAGACCCGAACTCCTTCTTGTCTTTCAATAAGCTGTAATATATTTTCTTCAGCAGCTTGTCCATTTGGTGAAAGGCTGTAACCTCATCAAAAAAAAGATCTCTGGCTTTTATTGAATCATTCAATGGATTATTGGTATCTTCTGTCTGTAGCTTATCGTCCTTAAGCAAAGCGTGGTAAGGCTTTGTCGGAAACAGCAGAGGGGATAAATATAAAGTATCTATAAAATTCAGGTCCTCTAGGTCTTCTTCAATAATAGTATTTTTTATATACTTCAAGTCATGATATAGAATATTATGACCGCAAACATATTGAGACCCTTGTATGAATTTTTTGAATTCTGATACCGAATTTGAGTGGAATGAGCTGCCGTCGACCTTAATACTTCCGATATCAAGAATTTTACCACTGTTAGGCTCAATCTCTGTATCTATAAAAGTTATGACTTTCATGCGCATCCCTCCCTTCTAACCAAGCCAAATAAAATTTGCCTTTTGGAAGGGTGTCTATAAAGTTTCTCCGGTTCATCGAACAAAGACATTTGATTCAAGGTAAGAACCCATATTTTTTCTAACCTTCTGTCGAGGAACTTCCTGGTGAGATAATCAATGGTTTCATGAAGACGTTTATTCTCCTGCTTAAGTTCTAATATTTGATTTTCAATTGTTTCTATCTGCTCTGCCTCGCTCATTTAATCACTGTTCCTAATAGTATTTTAGTAAATATTATACCATGAAAATGCCACATAATCCAGTAATTGTAAGAGCTTTAGACCTTTTATCTTCAGACGCAGCCTCTAATATTATCTTCTTAATGCCTTGGGTTAATCTATTGCAACCTTTCTAAAAGCCATCGGGAATTCTTGTGCGAATTAACCGGACAGCGTCTGCACTTATGGGCCATTGGAAGCTTCTATCCATTCTTCTTTCCCTCATACCTGATTTATCTTTGTGGACAATTGCACAAAAATCTGATGCCGCTATTTCTCAGCATTTTCCACCTTAGCTTTTAGAATAGGTAGTATTGTAGCTAATACCAGTACTATCAATATTATAAATGCCATTCCGTTAGAAGCAACAAATCCACTTGGACCAGCTCCCTTTATAACTCCTGTAACTTGCAGTATTATGCCTATCAGTCCTATTATAGACCCTCCGGCAACAAGTCCGGAAGACAAGCTTATACCATTTGAAACCCTTGCATCTTTTTCTTGTTCAGATTTACTAGCTTTTTCAACAAAAAATCTAACTAATGCACCTATTAAAATTATAGAGGTTGTAGATATTGGCAAATAGAAACCAATTGCTACTGTCATTACAGAAAGCCTCAACAAGAATAAAACAACTCCCATAACAGCACCAGCTATAACCATAACCCATGGTAATTTACCTGACATTATACCAGCTGTCAAGGTTGCCATTAAATTAGCTTGAGGTAGTGCAAAAGCAACGTTATCACCGGTCATTACTAATTGGTTGGAAAGTAATAATATAGTTCCAATAACTACAGCAGTACCAACTACACCAGCTATAGTAAAGTATTTCTGCATTTCATTTTTACTGCCGCCAATTAAAAAAGTAACTTTTTGTGATTGGGTATAACCTCCAGCCATGGCTATAGCGGTAACTATGAATGTACCAAATAAAAGTAAGGACTTGTTATTCTCAGTATTTTTCCATCCCAATATAACGAATAGTAATGTTACAATAACTATAGAAGCTATGGTCATACCGGATACAGGTAGGTTAGAAGTTCCTATGGTACCTGTTAAACGACCCGCAACTATGACAAATAGTAATGATAAGAATAATGACAAAATAGATGCCGTTATTGCCATTAATATATTACCTCTTGAAATTACAAAACCACCTATAAATCCAACTATAATACCACCTATTAATATCAAACTTTCAATAGATGAAGACTCACCGCTTTTAGAATTCTTGGCATTAAGAGTTTCTTTTATAGATGATATTATGGTAGGTATAAGTTTTAAAGCCCCTATTAAACCACCTGAAAGCATCATACCTGCACCCATGTATTTTACATAACTACCTGCGATATGCTTAACTTGCATGCTGTTAATAGCAACGTCAGGGTTATTCCATACATTTGCACCTTGTTTTCCAAGCTCAGCGAAATAACCGATTAAAGGTGTAATACCGAAATTAGATAATATTGAGCCTGCAAACATAGCTACCGAAACTTCCATCCCAACAATAAATCCTATTCCTAATAATAGAGGGTTTACTTCTATTTCAAATTTCCACTTGTAGAAGGCTTCATTTACATAGCTAATAACGTTGTTGGCTACATTCAAAAATGAACTGGTTATAACAATTATTATTCCGCCAATACCGAATCCAATGCCCATAAACTTCATTGATTCCCCGGCACCTTCTGAGGCTACAAGAGTTTCAGATATAGCCGTTGACTCCGGATACATTAATTTACCGTGTTCTTCAACAATTAAGTAATTATGAACAAGAGCAGCTATTCCTACACCAAATAACACTCCTCCCGCACTAACAATAAACCCCTCCAGGAATGTAATTTTAAAGCCTATTAAAAGAACTGCGGGTAAAACAAATATAACACCACTAGCGACAGATTCCCCACCACTTGACATTCCTTGAACTAAGTTTTTTCCAAGAATACCTTTATGCTTGGCGAAGACTGCTATAAACGCTGAACCTATTATAGAACCGGGTATACCGGCAGCAACTGTAAGTCCGGATTTCATCCCTGAATAGGCAGTAGATGCCGTGAATAAAACAGCTAAAATAATACCGATTATTAATACAGAAATATTCCCACCTGATTTAGAACCATCTGAAACATACGGCACATAGTCTTTACCATTTACGCCACCATAAGCATCTTTTGATAACTTTTTATCCATAGTATATACCTCTATTATTTTATATTCTTTAGTACTTCCAATAAGAATTCCCACGTCCTCTGAACCGAAGAAATACTCATGTGCTCATCGGGAGTGTGAACGTCATACAGATTTGGCCCAAATGAAATCACATCAAGTTTCTCAAATTTTTCAGCAAACAGTCCGCACTCAAGGCCAGCATGTATTGCAGTTATTTGAGGCTCCTTTTTGTACATTTTTTCATATACTTCTTCGAAAACTGTTCTTATTTTGGAATCAGGATTATATGCCCATTCAGGGTAATCTGATTCCGTAACAACACTTCCACCGTTTAGTTCTGCGGTTACAATAAGTCTATTAGTTAATTCATTCTTTAAACTTCGAACTGAACTTCTGATTGAGCTTACGAATTCTATACAATCTTTTGAAGTCGTAATTACTCCAAGGTTCAAGGAGCTTTCAACTAAGCCCTTAATATCCATGCTCATGGAAGTAACTCCATTTATCAGCAGGTATAAATAATTAACTGCATTAATAGTTGATTCTTTTGAAAGCATTTCTTTGGGTTGAGATAAAACTTCAAATTCCACTCTTATATCAGGGTCTGGTGTTCTCAATTCAGTTTTAAACATTTTCCCACATTCAGATATTTTTTTCTCAACTAAGGCTTTATCATCAGCTCTTACTAAAATAACAGCATCTGTCTCACGTGGAATTGCATTATGTTTTGAACCTCCATTTAATGAACTAAGTCTAAAATCTACTTTAGATAAAATAGACATAAGTATACGACCCATTAGTTTATTGGAGTTTCCTCTTTCTTTATCTATCTCCATTCCGGAGTGTCCACCCTTTAGGCCCCTAATTTTTATCATATACGGAACAAGGTTTGCATCTGCTGCTTCCCAAACTGCGGGAATTGATGTTTTGGCTGTACGTCCACCGGCACAGCTCACTAATAGAGTACCCTCTTCTTCTGAATCTATGTTAATAAGTATTCTTCCTTTTATATTTTCAGGTTCCAATGCCATGGCTCCATCCATTCCTGTTTCTTCGGAAGTGGTAACAAGTAATTCTATAGGTGGATGTTGATATTCATTAGAAGCCAAAATTGCTAATCCCATGGCAACCGCAATTCCATTATCCCCCCCTAAAGTTGTGTCCGTTGCATATATCATGTCATCAATTATTCTTAACTTTAGTGGTTCCTTTGCAAAATCATGCTCTATATCTTTATTCTTTTCACATACCATATCCATATGACCTTGCAAAACGACAGCAGGGCTGTTCTCGAATCCTGGTGTTGCTTTCTTTCTTAGAACAACATTTAATGCAGAGTCCTGAACATATTCCAACTGATGCTCTTTTGCGAAGGATACCAAATAATCGCTAACCTCTTTTTCATTTCCTGATCCCCTTGGAATCTGCGTAAGCTTTTCAAAGTATTTAAATACCTCAATAGGTTGTAAGTTTCTAAGTATTTCTGTCATTATAATTACCTCACATTTCTTATTTTGAATATTCGCCAAAGAATTCTACATCATTATTATACTAATTAACCAATAAAATTAAACTTTAAGTCTTAAAATATACGCAGTATTCTTTCCATGTATGGCATAAATAACTCTTTATTTTCAGATTTAGTACTTTGGTATATTTTCTGGAGGTTTACAATATTGGGCTGAATTTAAATTGGGTGGAAACTGAGAAGGGGTTCTAAAATGAAGAAAAGCCCGACAAAATCGGGCTTTTCATATGCCATAAACATTTTAATCAATACTTTTTTTATACCAAATTGGCTTTCTATCACAATGCTTGATAAAATATGTCCAAGTAAAATTACTATCCACGACATATACATTATGGCCCATTTCTAATCTCAGATACTTCCAACTCGATTTATTGTTAGTTTCCAAATATAATACCTTATCCTGCAGTTGAAGCTGTTATTACAATAGCGAACTATGGGAATCTGATACCCGATAATGATTTGTCAAATATTTTTGGAAAATTCTACCGAGCGGATAGGTCCAGAACTAGTCAGGGAACTGGACTTCCAATGATTAATAATTTTAACATAGGTAGTAATAACGGCTCTACCTGTATTCTATACAGTGCGTTTCAAACCTTTTCCAACAGGACAGACTGTCCTGCATTTATTGCATTCAACTGTATCAAAACCTTTTTTAGTTTTTCCGTATGAATTCAGTCTGCACTTTTTTTGTTCTACCTTGTCTTCATTAATAGCATTAACGGCACATATATCCAGACAAAGTGTACATGCTTCAATACAGATGCTTTTTGCGTAAGGGTCGGATTCAAGCTCAATATCGGTTAAAATCGCCCCGACAGTTAAGCGGTTGCCATATACTTCATTCAATAGCAATGTATTTTTTCCCAGAGTACCAATACCGGCAGCCACAGCCGTATGCTTCATGGAAAGCAGCCCCTGTCCTGTCATGGATTCTTCATCCCATGAGTTATATGGAGCATCACATGGAAGTGGAACACAAGTACATTTAAATTCTTTTTCCATTCTGCTTGAAGCGGACAAAGCTATGTAATCAACCATGGAACAACTAATCGTATTGAAATGTTCATACATGAGTCGGGGTTCTACTTCCCATAACCCCTTTGGTAAAGTAATACCAAAAACAATAACCGATTTGCATTTGCTATACAAATCTGTTGGACGAAATCCTTTCGGAGCGGTTTCAAACCTTTCAATACCGGCTATTCCACATACATCCGAACCTAAAGATGTGAAAATATTCTTTATAATTTCCTTCATCGCAGCCCTACCCCTTTTTCATTTTAAAGCAGCCGAATATAGTATAAATTATATCTTAGTTAATCCAGACTTTCCAGATAGTCACAAATACTTGTGATTGTGGTAAAGCTCCTGAAATCCAATTCATCATCATCGAATTCAACATCAAATTCCTTTTCAAGCTCAACTACAATTTCTATAAATTTAATAGAATTAATACCTACCTCCGACAAATTATCCTCGGTTGCAGCTTTCTCTTTTAAATCCGGTATGTTCATTACTTTTACTATTATATCAATAACTTTATCCCGTATATCCATACTTATTCTCCTTATATATGTAGTCTTTAAATTGAAACCTTAAGGGCATTTCTGTCAATTTTCCCGTTATTATTAACAGGCATTTTTTCGGTGTGAACAAAAATTGACGGAATCATATACTGAGGTAATTTGGACTTTAAATATTTTTTCAGATCACTTTCAGATATATCTTTGTATGTTGAATAAACAGCACATAAGTACTGATTATTATCATTATCAGATTTAACAACAACGGCAGCCTGCTTTATATTGTTATATTCCATAATAACACACTCAATTTCACCAAGTTCAATTCTATATCCGCTAATTTTAATCTGATAATCCAGCCTGTATAAATAATTGATACTACCGTCTGGCAACCTTTCAACTAAATCTCCAGTTTTGTATAATCTATCGGAAGATATTCCCGGCAGAAAAACAAAGTGTTCTTCTGTCAACTCAGGCTTATTTATATACCCTCTGGCTACTCCCAATCCTCCGATATATAGTTCACCCTTGTTATCCAACTCTCCATTTTCATTAATTATAAATGTCGAATAGTTTAACATTGGCTTACCAATATCAACAATATCTTTGTCAGTAACGTCTGAAAGGGAACAATACACTGTTGCTTCCGTAGGGCCATAAGCATTATAGATTGTGGCACTTGATTGTTTTTTTATCTCATCCCTCAGGGACTTTGGGAATACTTCTCCTCCGATAATCATTTTCTCAATATTTTTCAAATAATTCAGCTCTTTATCACAGCTCAGAAAATACTGTACTGTTGATGGTGTCATCTGGATAATATTGATATTGTTTTTAAGTAAAATTTTACCGAGGAGTCTTGGATTATATAGTTCTCTTTCATTTGCAAGGTAAATTTCCATACCATGTGCCAATGCAAGTAATGACTCAATAACAAATATATCAAATACTATTTTTGTAATACTTAATAGCTTCCCTCCGTCCTCCAGCCCCATAAACTCAGGTATGGCTTTGACTACATTTGTAACGGATTTATGTTCAATCATAACACCCTTTGGCTTACCGGTAGAGCCTGAAGTATAAAGGATATAAGCCAGATCTTCCGGACTTATTGCGGGCCCGGTAAAATCCTCCAATAATCTTGGATATTCAGCAAGTGCAGTGGTGATATTAATTGTTTTTTCATCAAAGATAAATCCGTCCTTAGTCCCGTCATTGATTAAAAGCAATTCCATGTTACTGTCATCAATCATATATTCTATGCGTGGAGCAGGACAACCGGGATCAATAGGCATATACGCCGCCCCTGCCTTAAGTATGCCGATCATGGCAATAATCATTTCAATAGACCTGGTCATCATAATACCAACAACGGATTCTTTTTTTATCCCTCTTTGAATTAGCATACCGGCAAATGCATTTGATTTTCTGTCCAAATCTTTATAGGATATACCTTCCTTGTTACAGACGATTGCCACTGTATGAGGTATATCGGCTGCCTTTTGTGAGATTATATTTGTTATGCTTTGAAAACTCAAACATACCACCTCTTTCTATTTACCAATTATCCGTTAATTTGTGTTCGATTTTGTCTAAAACATCCATACATTCCTTTTCATTTTCCAGAATTTCATCAAATTGCACTTTTATCTTCTCGAGCAGAGCATCTGTACTTAGCAAGGAAAACTTAACAATAAGCTTAAGCAATTTATTCCACAAACTTACACTTTTTCCGATTACTTCAATCTCATAATCACAGTTCTCTACTGTAATACTCTGCAAAGCTCTCTCTATGTACCCTGCAAAAAACATTCGGTACTTTGGCATCAGGAATAGCATACCGTGCAACCTTGCACTCAGCTTCTTCCTCTCAGCCTCCGAAAACTGCCCCATCTCATTTATGATTTCCTTCAATTTATACAAGACACCAATTCCGTCACAACTGCTCTCAGATATAGAGGTTTTTGAATAATACTCCTTTTGCATCTTGTCAATTGTAATGTTCAACAAGGTCTTGCAATCTGCTTCCCAACCATCTTTTTCAATCTCTATCCACTTATTCAAGATAGGAAAATCACTATTTACAAGCATTCCCTTTGGGTTTTCAGAAGCTCTGGCCTTCATAAAATCCCCATACTTCAAAGTACCCTTATAAAAGTAAGGCTCATACCAATCAACAACGTATACCTCCTGAAGCTCATCGGAATACCCGCATAAAATAACAGAGTGTATTGCATTTGCCTGCAGGTAGTAAGGCAGATATTTCAGATAATAAACATCAACCATTGTTATAACGGGTATTCCTTTTTCAACTTTTTCTTTTAAGGTATCCCAGTCAGAAAACTCATCTTTATATGTAATTGGAATAATAGATTTCACTTTACTCAAAAAAGGATCAAGTACAGAGGCGGTATCTATATTATATTTGATGTCAAGTTTATTAATATCGTTATCAGTAATTGACATATTCACGCCAATTACTGTATCGATAAATGCCCATGAATTTTCAATTCCGTAATAGTCCAATACTTGTTTTACATTGTTATGTATACAAAAGTTATCATACTCTTTTAAGAAGATACGCTCGCTCTGTATAAGATCTTCAATTCTCACATTTTTTCCAGACATATCAAATCATCCGTTCTTATTTAAATGAAATATCCCAATATTACAGTTCAATCCAAGTAAGCTTTGTCTGAGTATACTGTTCTATGGATTCAATTGATTTATCTCTGCCAAAACCTGACTGCTTGAATCCCCCGTGAGGAACACTCCAATCCCCGTCACCTGTACTGTTTATGAGTATCTTTCCGCATTTAAGCTTTTTAGACAGAGATACTGCTTTCTTTAAATCGGATGTCCACACAAAAGCACATAACCCATATATTGAATCATTTGCAATCTCAATTGCCTCTTCTTCGGTTTCAAACTCTATCACAGACAAGACAGGCCCAAATATTTCCTCTTGTGCAATACGCATTTTGTTATTAACGTCGCTAAAGATTGTAGGTTCTACATAATATCCCCCTGATTCTGAAAGAACCTGTTTACCGCCCATTATTAGCTTTGCACCCTCTAACTTTCCGATTTCGATATAATTCAGAATCCTTTCCATCTGTTCACCTGTTACCACACTTCCCATTGAACAAGCGGGGCCTAAAGGATTTTGGGGCATGTATTCTTTGCTGTATTCAATTAATTTTTTCAGGAAAGCTTCCTTAATTGACTTATGTATCAATAAACGTGTAGGTGAATCACATACTTGTCCGCTGTTATAAAACATGGCTCCGGCAGTCTGCTTGGCTACGTCGTCCAAATCATATGCATCAGGGAAAACAATATTAGGGCATTTTCCTCCGCATTCCAAGGAAACCCTCTTCATATTTGAAAGTCCTGAATACTGCATAATTAATTTTCCAACCTCTGATGAACCTGTAAAGGTAATCTTATCAACATCCATATGTAACGCAAGGGCTTGTCCGGCAGTCTCACCGTAACCCGGTACAACATTGAATACTCCGTCCGGTATGCCTGCCTGTTTTGCAAATTCCGCTATACACAGCAAGGTAAGAGGTGATTGCTCCGCAGGCTTCAATACAACACTGTTACCAGCCGCCAGTGCCGGTGCGAACTTCCAAACTGCCATCATAAGAGGATAGTTCCAAGGTATAATTGCTGCAACAACGCCATAAGGCTCACGCACAATCTGAGCATTGATATTCGGCCGTGTTGTCGCCACTGCTCCATATAATTTGTCAATTGCTTCTGCAAACCAGCGTATTCCGTTAAAACATCTGCGAATCTCTCCTATTGAGTTGGAAATTGGTTTTCCCATATCCATAGTTTCCAATGTTGCTAATTCCATGTGGTGAGCCTCGACCAGATTGGCAAATGCATAGAGGATATTCTTTCTTTGTTCCGGTGTAATATCAGACCATACACCTTTTTCATAAGCCTGTCTTGCTGCACTTACAGCCAAATCCACATCAGCCTGTTTACATGATGCAATTTTTGCTATAACCTTGCCATCAATGGGACTTACCTTATCAAATGTTTCCCCGTCAAGACTGTCTACATACTTTCCATTAATAAATGCCTTTGTTTTGATCTCAGCATTCTCTTTTAATTTTGTAACTTCTCCAAATGATAAACTCATGCTATGTACTATCCTTTCTATTAATAATATAAGTGGTATTAGATTTCCAGTTTAAGGTTATTACTGTTCAATACAGAAATACTTGCCTCTCCACCACAGTACTTCCTTACCAACTCAGCCATTTCACCAAGGATTCCTCTCATATCCTCCTCAGAATATACTGAAACACCCTCTACAAACAGACAAACATTTCTGGTTGTCTCATCCAGCTTTGTCTTATTGCTTTCACGCCAATTCCACCGTCTGCAAAGGACTTCCTTTTCGTCTCTGTATATAACTTCTTTTTCGCAGGCAAATTCTTTTTCTCCTGAATTAAGAACACTGAACTCCTCCGTACCGTCGGCTACCGTCAACCATATGTACCCTTCAACCTTATCAGTATCATCTCCCCCGACAGGTATTCGATGCTTTAAAGATATATAATTATAAATGTCTACCAGCGGATTAATTCTTCTTATTTGGTAATCATTCTTTTCAGATGTTACCATACGGCATAAGCTTTCAATAGAACATCTGAATTTACTGGGTTTAGCACCAAATTGGGAGTATATTCCTCTCCATCTTATTATAGTTTCATCCTGTGTTATCTCTTTATCCTTGAAATGGTCATTTACAGACTTCTTTGCAGCTTTTAACAATCCGTCTATTTCGTCATAATTATTTTTATAGTCATTTGTCAGTCCTTTAACGACTAATACTCCAATTTGTACATTATCAAATTGGTCCACAATTCTTTGATCAATCTTTATTTCCATTGTTATCCTCCTAAATTAATGTTTATCAAAAAACTAAACTTCTATTTCATTAACAAAATTATTAAGTGCGTTGAACATGATATGATCTTTGATATCCCTTTTTTCAAAGTTCTTAGCAACCGTACTAAGTGCAAGCTGCCATAAGCTGAATATTTGATAGTTATCCAGAGTATTCGTCTTATATACGGGAACACCGGCATTCATCAGATCGCAGTTCATTAAATAATGGGAATAATCATTATCTATAATTTCAAGACCATATAGATCATGATTACTTATAAGATTTGTACCGGGGTAAGGAACCATAACCGAGATGTGCATAATGTCAACAAGGCCCTCAGCTGTAAGATAGTCCATCATCTTAATTGTCTGGATGCTGGTGTCAATAGTATCTCCCGGTAACCCTATGATGAAATAACCCTGAATTGCTATTTTATACTTTTTGACATTACTGCAGATATCAAAAATAGACTGTGTCGCCTTAGCCCCGTATTTCTTTGAATTTGTTTTTTCCAAGACCTCGGGGTCGGAGCTTTCAATACCCAACGCAACTTGAACACACCCTGACTTCTCCATATATCCCAGAATCTCATCATCCAGAATTTCAGGTCGTGTCTGACACCACCATCTTATCCTCATTCCGCTATCAATAATCCTCTTGCAAAAATCAATTGTGTCCTTTTTTGAAGATGGGAAGCACAAATCTCCAATAAGCATTTCCTCGATTTTGTATTCATAGTACAACATCTTTATTTCGTTAATTACGTCATCCATATTTCTCTTTCTTTGTTTGCTTTTAAACAGCAGATTGGCGACGCAATAATCACAATTTCCTATGCAGCCTCTGGATAAATAAATACGCGGAATCAAGGGTACATCCCTTGGCCATAAGGAATAATCCGGATATGCAAGCTTATTTATGTCTTCAATATGATTAATTTTATTGTCGTTTACGATTTTTCCGTTCCTGTCTATATAAACTATACCTTCGAGATCGCTCCATTTGTCTATGTCATTTAAATTCTTCATAAGGTCAACTATGGCCTTTTCTCCTTCACCTCTAATAATGACATCTACATAGGGACTGCTCTTTATTGCTTCTTCAGCTATAAAAGTAAAATGAATTCCACCCAGTACTACCTTGCATTCCGGGTTGATTTTTTTGCATATCTCTGCAATCTTCAACGCCCTGTGGTGGGAACGGGTCAGAGAGGATATTGCCACCATTTTGCTTTTCTTGGTGGACAGTATTTTTTCAATATCATCATAATCAATGAAATTTCCGGTTTTGGTGTATTTAACATAATCATACAAATGGAAATCCAACATATGTACTGAAAAGTCATTATGCTTAAGCGCTGAGGACAAATACAACAATCCCCAGTTTGGCTCAATGGGCAAGTCCCCTATCAAGGAACCTACTTTATCACTTGCCTCCCAATAATGCTGCTGAACAATATCAATATCTTCAACAGATACATGCTTTAGTATGTGAGGCTGAATTAGTAATACGTCGCTCTTAACGTTTGTGTTAAACATTTCGCTAAAATTCATGTTGTTTCTTCCTTTCCAGATCTCATGATTCATTTGATCCCAACTGACTGTTAATTACTTCTGCTAAAGAGCTGATACTTGCCTCTGTCAATACATACATAAGCGGTAATTCCAAATCAAACTTTTTCTTAATTTCCATTATCAGTGTAAATGCCTGTAAAGATGTCCCCCCTAAGGAATAGAAATCATCTTCACTGGTAAAATCATCACGCTCCAATATCTCTTTCCAAATATTAAATAAAACTTCTTCTGTCTCTTTCAAAATAAATCCCCCTTTTTGTCTTATATATCACTGTCAAAGTTTAACCATTTATTTGCCTTGAGCTAAAATCATAGTTATAAAGATGGCATATCAAATTTTTTAATAAACAAGCAAAACATAATAATCATTAGCATATAATCTGTATCAATTGATGTCTTCAGAGAAAAGTCGGGATCTAAGTACTTTTTCTTTAATCTCTCTACTTCGTCGGCATTGAAATAGCCTTGCCGTTTAATGGTTTCATATGAAAGCAAATCATTTATCCAATCGTAGTTTTTTCTTAACAGGAACGGGCTTCCGGGGGCAATGAAAATATACTTTTCCCTGTTAATAATTGCTTCAGGTACAAATTTTTTTGCGGTCTGCTTCAATATGTATTTTTCCTTAAAATTATTTAGTTTTAAATCGGGAGGAACCGTTCTTATAAAGTTAACCAAATCAATATCCAGAAATGGAAATCTACCTTCAACAGAACTTGCCATCAGCATTCTGTCACTGTGATCGGATACCAGATGATCCATGAGTCGAACCTTTAAATCTATGTATGACCTCTGATGAATAAGATGCCTTCCTGCTATTTTTGATTGATTTACTAACTGATGGTTTGTAAAATCAAAATCATCAAAGCAACCATTTAACTGCTGACTATAAACTGCTTTTTTATCTTCCTTCAGCTTTAAGAAATCTGCTTCATATTTGAATAACGGGTCACCCCATACCTTATTACGCAGCATTTTCTCCTCAGCAGAAGATAAATCGTTTTGGTTTCTCAGCTTTCTGAACTGGTCGAAGCGGTAACTGGGATACCCTGCAAACAGCTCGTCCGACCCCTCACCTGTCAAAATAACTTTAATTCCCTGCTGTCTGGCCTTCGCTGCCAGAGCCATTGTTGCAGAATTATAGGATTCTTTTACAGGTGCTTCGGTATGGTATATTACCTTTTCCAATCTCTCTGCGATGTCATCCACTTTGAACGGTACAGAATAGTGTTCATACTCCAACTGGTCAGCCACAATTTTCTGATATTTTCGCTCTGAAAATTCTTCGTTCTCAAAATCTACTGAAAATATCTTTCTTCTGTTCTGAGACAATGCCTTCATCATGCATACAATTAGCGAAGAATCAAGTCCCCCACTTAAGAATGCACCTACATCTACATCGGCTCTGGTACGGAACTTAATTGATTGCAAAAGCAGTTCTTCAATCCGTTCCATATAGTATGACTCACTATGCCGCTCAATTTCCTCATTTAACAGCGGATAATCCAAATCCCAGTATTGGTTTAAAATCAAATCGGGTTTCCCGGCTTCTGCATACATCAAGTGACCGGGAGCAAGGTTTTTGATGTTTTTGAACATTGTTCTGGGACTAACCGTGTGCGGCAGAGAAAAGAACTGGTCCATTCCGACCAGGTCTACTTCCCTTCTTACCAGCGGATTAGTAAGTAATGCCTTTATCTCTGATGCAAACAACAAAGTGCCGTCCACAAGAGTGTAGAATAAAGGCATTACTCCAAACTGGTCTCTAGCCAGCATAATACTTCGTCGTTTTTCATCAATAATAGCCAACGCAAACTGGCCGTTTATTCTGTCCAGAAACCTTTCACCCAAATCCTCATACAGATGCACTAAAACTTCAACATCTGATTTGCTTCTGAACACATGTCCTTTTTTACGAAGTTCTTCTCTCAACTCTATATGATTGAATATTTCCCCATTGCAAATAACACAGATGGTGCCGTCTTCGTTTTCAATGGGCTGGTTACCCGACTGCAGATCAATTATACTCAATCTTCGGAAACCAAGTCCGTAATATTCTCTAAGCCTGTGGCCGGAATCGTCAGGCCCTCGATGCTCAAGTACGTCCATCATGTCAAATATTTCTTGTCTGTTTATTTGTTCATGTCCTGTTGTCTTAAATATACCGCTGATACCGCACATAAATGTTACCCCGTATTATTTCTATTATCTTAAACTCTCGTTAAGTGCTTCCTTAATGACCTTTACAACATAGTCAACTTCCTCCGGCTTTATAATAAACGGAGGTGCCAGAGAGATGTTATTACCAAGTGTTCTTACTCGTACACCCTTTTCAAGACATTTTGTATACATCTTTGCTGCCAGATCAAAATTCTTTTCTCTGGAGGCTTTATCTGTAACAAATTCAACAGTGTACAAAAGTCCGATTCTGCGAATTTCTCCTACACAGTCATAATTCATGATACTTGCCAAATCTCTTGTAAGCTTGTCCCCCATTGCATTTGCATTCTCAAGCAAATGGTCTCTCTCAATTATTTCAAGATTCTTTAGTGCAACTGCGCAGGAAGCCGCATGCCCCGAATATGTAAATCCGTGAAGCCAAGCTTCATCACCGGGTGCATTCTGAATAACTTCATTTATTTTGTCGTTGACCTGCATTCCGCCTAAGGGCATATAACCACTTGTAATACCTTTTGCAAAGCATAGTATGTCAGGTTCAACACCCCAGTGATTCAATGCAAACATTTTACCTGTACGACCGAAACCTGTAATGATTTCATCAGCAATCATCAGAATATCGTATTTGTCACAAAGTTTTCTGATAAGAGGGAAATAATCTTCAGGTGGTACAATTCCTCCTCCTGAACCCTGAACAGGTTCAGCAATAAATGCAGCAATTGTGTCAGCACCCTCTTTTAAGATAGTTTCTTCAAAAATCCTGGCTGCTGCCTGTCCCACTGTTTCATTTGCCTTTAATTCCTCAGAGAATCTATAAGCATATGGATTTGCTATATGTATAAAGCCAGGTACCTTGTTGAACATATTCCAGAACTTCGGTATGCCTGTAGCACTTGCAGCCGCCATAGTCATGCCGTGATAAGCATTGTTCAGGCATATAATCTTTGTTTTTGTAGGCTTACCTTTTCTTTTCCAGTAGTATTGTGCTGTTTTGAATGCCGAATCATTTGATTCAGAACCTCCGCAGGTAAAAAAGGTAGTCTTCAGACTACTGTATGCGTATCCTTCTAGTTTTTGGGCCAGATAAATTTGAGGTATAGTGGATGAACCTGAAAAGTTGGAGCCATATGCTATCTTACAAATCTGGTCGTAAGCTGTTTGAGCAATTTCCTTGTTTCCATAGCCAATATCAACATTCCACATACCTGAAAAAGCGTCAAGTATCTTCTCTCCTGTACAAGTATATAAATATACACCTTCTCCCCGTTCAACAATTAAAGGTTCTTTGTGTGATGAAATATGTTGAAGCGGATGAAGAACCTTTAAGTCATTTTGAAAAATTTCCTTAACACTATCCATTGCCGTCTCCTCTTTTCTGATATATTTTAATAGATTTATTTTAATACCCTTTATTTATTAACATATTTAAGGCTTATTCCACTGATAGAACTGGGCCCTGATGCAATGGCAAGAATATTGTCTCCATCGGATATACACCCGTCTGCAATCAATTTTGATAAGTTTATGAATATGTCTGATGCAAAGCAATGAGCATAACCGGCAATTTGCTCCGTATATATTATTTCTACGGGAATACCGATTTGTTTTGCCAGACTTCTGGCAAACCCGGTGCTATAGTTATTCACCAGAACTAATTTGTAGTTGCCGCTGCCCTCCTTAAAGAACTCATCTTTAATGAAGTCCATACATTTCATAAGTTCAATAGAATAATTTGCAAACCCTGAATTATTCAGCATTCTGCTATTATGATACTGTTTAACTGCCAGAATCATAAAGCTGGCTCCATTGGGTTTACCGGATATTATACAACTCCCTGCTCCGTCGCTTTTTATTGAGGAACCGGGTGGTACAATTCTCGATTCCGTTTGACCTGTAACATCCGATGAAACAATCAGTATATCCTTATCCGGGTTCTCACACAGTAAACTCTTTCCAATATGTATGGCGGAGATTACATTTGCACAATCAGATAGAAATATTCCATATGGATAAGCAGCTATCCCCAGTTTGTTAATTACCGTGTTCAACTCTCTGATGTTTGAAATCCTGTTATACGGTTCGGGTTGGGAATGGAAGCTTCCTGTGGTAAAAATCATTTCCTCTATTTGATTGTGGTTCTCCTTAAGAGTTTGTTCAGCCGCCTTTACTGCCAGATCATAAATTGACCCGTTGAATTCCCGGTAATACTTAAGTCCGAACTTTGAGAACATTGCAATAGTACGCTCATCTACTCCATTACCGGACAATGATACAATCTCCCTTTGTTCACCTGTAGCATAGCTTATATTAGATATGTATGTATCCATCTATCCCCCTAAATCCATTAACCTCTGTTATTAACCACCGAATGCAGAGTATTTATTTAATCCGTTTTTCCAGAGTAATCTGCAAATTCCGTATAATACGGCAATCCATACAATTCCAAGCATTATTACACCAAATACTTCGGTATAGCCACCATACTTGTTCTGCAAAATTGTTACCGGTACGTATGCTGTATATTGAAAAGGCGTAAAATCTAAAATTCTTCTAACAAGCCCGGGCATAAGCGTTAGCGGAAATATCTTTCCTGATATTATTGTTAGTAAAACTCCATACCCCATAATAAAGTTTCCAACCTGAGAAAATGTAAAAGCCAGCAATCCCAATAAATAGTACAGTAGAAAGCTGATGAGTATTCCGATAATAAGACTGACCATGAACTGTGCAATCAAAATAGGATCCCAGCTCAGGGTAAGTGATTTTCTGATAAATAGGAATAAAACTGCTGTCGGAGCAGCTCCCCATATAATAAACACTACTTTTCTGGGCAGTTCGTTAAACAAGTGATAGCCCATATAGTCCAAAGGCTTTAACAAATAAGGTATAATGGTCCCGGACCTTATATCGTCACAAACCGTGTAAGCAATATCACATTGCAAAAGGTTGTTAACAATCATCATAATAAAATAATAGGTAAATATTTCATTTAATGAATACCCATAAAGATCAGATGAATAATTATTGATAGACAACCAGATTAATGAGTTTACAGCAAACGGAATGAAGGAGCAGATAATTGTAGTCATAAACTGAAATCTGTATTCCATGTTATTCTGTAAACTAGTATTCATGATTTTTAAATACTTATTCATAAATAAATTTCTCCAATACTATATATATAAATTACAGATAATCTCCTGCATGTCTGCCTCCTCTATACTGATGTCTTTTATGTCATTCATACATTCGCTCATCAATATATTTGTCAGCTGCATAACACTTTCTTTGCTTACCTTTACATTCATTCTCTCATTATCTTCACTGAGAATTTCAACCTTGTGTTCTCCCATTACCGCCTTAATTCTGGCAGGATCCCTGGAACATTTAATCCTGAGAATTTTTGTTGATGTCTGCTTTTGAATAAAATCCTCCAGTTGTCCATTAAACATCAATTGCCCCGAGTCTATTATCATAAGCTTGCTGCATACTGTCTCAATATCATCCAGATTATGACTGGTTAGTATTATTGTAATATTATGTTTTTGGTTGTAGGCTTTAAGCATCTTACGGATAACATTCTGTGATACAATGTCCAAACCTATAGTAGGTTCATCCAGAAAAATAATCTCCGGTGAATGCAGTAGTGAAAGAATCAACTCCATTTTCATTCTTTCACCCAGAGACAATCTCCTTACCTGAGTGTTGATTAATTGACCCACATTTAACAGCTCAACCAACTCGTCCAGTGTATCTTTATACTGTTTTTCTTCAATCCCGTAGATTTCTTTATTCAGGGCAAATGCCTCTATTGCAGGTATATCAAGCCACAGTTGACTTCTGCTTCCCATTACCATTGATATTCTCTTTAAAAAGTCGTTCTTTTTATCAAAGGGATTGTATCCTAAAACATCAACTTCACCGGATGTAGGCTTCAAAATTCCGGATAACATTTTCAAAGTTGTAGTTTTACCTGCACCATTCATCCCAATAAACCCTACCATATCCCCTTTTTCAATAGAAAAACTGAGATTCCTGACAGCTTCCTTACTCGGGATTTCCTTATGTATCAGGTTTTTTAAGCTGCCCCTTATTCCCTCTTGTTTTTTATAATATTGATATGTTTTTGAAATATCTCTTACATTTATGACCTTCATTGTTACCTCTCCTTATATAAATCATCAGCTGGTAGCACTTGTATACTTTTTTATACCTTGTCTGTATAAAACATGGGATAATGCAAAAAAGATAACTGCAATTACAAATCCGGCAATTAAGCTGGAAGTCGATAACTTATGGGATAGATATAAAATCGGATAACTGAATGCTACACCCAAAGGTATCAAATAAGTAAATATTTTCTGTATTATTTTCGGGTATACATTAATAGGTTTATTACCAACTGTAAATAATTCCTGTGAATAGCCTATAATCGCATTAACCTTGATAACCCAGAAAGCCAGCATGGATAATGAGAAGTAGAAGGCGTTTACTATTACCAGTGCACCTATTATCAGCAGTATAAACAACAATACATCGGGCAGGCTTAAATTAGTGGTAATCTTATTTGTATAAATTATAATCATTACTACATTGAAGATTACATTTAAAATCTGACCGACATTGATTAACCGAAAAGACAGAAAGAATCTTTTGTTAATGGGTTTTAATAAAAGTAAATCCAGATTTCCTTGCCGTATCAGGTTTGGTATGTCAATAAATCCTGATGCAAAGAAAAATGAGTGTACACTATCTACAAGTCCGCATATAAATACCAGTAACAGTACTTCATCTACTGACCATCCTGCAATGGAAGTGGTATTTTGATATAATGCTTTGAAAAAAATTACATTTAGAATTACCCACAAGAACTCAAACAAGCCTCCCAGAATAAAGTTAGCCTTATATTCCAAAGCCTGAATAAATGCATATTTTAAAAATTTAACTATAATATTAAAATATCTTAACATTTCTTGTTCCACCTTTTATCATAAATACCTAACACCCACCTGCAAATGTTCCATCCATTTCAAACAGCAAATTATCCCTACACACGTCTGCAACTGTAATCAGTGCGGGCAACTCAATATTTCGCCTTTTGCAGTATTCAATAAATGCATCTATGTACTCTGCTTTTTTTAAGAATACCGTTCCTTCAGTCATGTTGTTTAATTTCATTGAGCTTATATCCAAAAGGGCATCAATTACGGAATATGTCTTATCTATCTGCAATCCGATATCGTCAAGATATACTGTATTCCCCAAATCATCTATTGATGCCGTACCGGATAAATAAACATATTTGCTTTTGCTTGTCTTGTCATCCAGCAGAATAGCCCTTGAAAAAGCGGAACCATAACGCATTGCAGACTTCTGAGCTTTACCCGATTCACTTGTGAACTTAAATTTTTCATAATTTTTAGTTCTTATAGCCAAAACATCTGAGATTACAGTCAATCCGTGGGGATTACCGCAGCTGATACCGGTGCTTGCAGGCATGTATATTTCTTCAGTTTTATCAACAGCAACGGAATCAGACCATAACCCATTTTCTAAAAATACTTTTGTACGTGCTTTATTGAACTCATCATACAGTAATAAAATTTTATCCAAATAAATCCATGTTCTTATAACATTTTTAAGCTGAAAGTCGTATTTGTTAAGGACTTGAATCATTGATTGAAACATCTCATATGTCTGCCCATAGTAGTCACTTTCCTTATTGCCATGAACGGTATGTACCAACATATAGTCCACCGCATCGGTCTTATACAACTTCCCGCAGACTATTCCGTTGAACTCCACATCTTTAATCTCTTCATCACACAAAATGATACCGTGTACGTTAATACCTGATATTCCTTCACCCCAATAAGGAGAACCTTCAATATAACTGAAACATTTGTCTTGTGTATTCAGTTTTAGTTCCTCAGCCCTTATCTTCTGTACATCATGATAAAACTTGCTGGTTCCGAAAAACCTTTCATGAAATACTGTTATGTTATACTTGGTTAATATCTCATAGGCTTTTTTGTATAACAGTGAAGCGGTCTTCAATATATCCTGGTCTTTATTTTGATTTGCAATCGTGATAAAAACTTGTTTTCCGTCAACTGATTTTACATACAAATTATAGTTTTCATTTGATTCTTTAATCTCTATTTTCATATTTTTCTCCTAATCGTAATATTAGCTCAAGTAGTTAAAATGCACTGTTCTAATCTTAAAGTCCTCCATGTTGATACCATCATTTCCGGTATCAAATCCATGACTGACTTTTTTACAAATCTGACGTTTTTCAAAATCATACAAATATAGATATGTGCCGTCTACAAAAACTATGAGCTTATTGTCAGGTGAAACCTCAATAGCAATAATCTCCGTGTTGTTTCCGCAGGAGTTTATATACAAACTGACATCATCCTGACTGCTCAGCTCGTCTTCTCCTATATCCTCATAGAACAAAAGCTCCATTGTATCTGCATCGGCAAAAATCAATCTGTTGGGCTGACCGAATGTACAGATATACGTTTTTCCGCCTACACTGAATATCTTGTGGGACGTATAACGATATCCCTTTTCATAACTGAATGCTCCCTTATGTACCAATTTGTCATCAACAATTTCAAACTTGTCTATTATTGCAGGCTCGAAATAGATTACTCCGTCTTTTACTCCAAAAAAGTTATGAGCAGAGGTATAGACGCAGTTTTGTTTGCTGTCGATTTCAAAGTGAGCAGGACTTCCACCTGTTGTATTATAGTAAGTCTGTTCGTTGGTTTTGCGGTTGATCATCATAATCCTGCCTTGCATGCACTTTATTCCATATTTTCTGCGCATCTCCTGATATAATGCCGCTCTTTCCTCACGAAAACTCATTGGAACCTCACGTCCGACATTAAGTTTAACGGATAGCTTAAAATACATACGACTTAGCTCGTCCTGGGTAACAATCTTATTCTTATTTGTTAGCTCAAATTGTGAGTAACGGAACTCATCACTTAAGAAAAAATAGTCCTTATGGTTCCGTAATACATGAGGAGGGATTGGCTTTCCTTCGAAAGAATTGACTTCGGTAATATCCTTCAGATCAAGAGATATTCTATAGATATGTAGTATTTGCTCAGTATCTACCGCAGACAGATAAAAATACGATGCATCAGTATCGTCTTTATAAAATGTATGGCTGATTTTTTCGAACTTAATTTCCGACTCAGGTATTAAATCCTTCATTGTACAGACATACATCTTTTTTTCAACGTAGTTAATAAAAGTAAAGAATTTTTCATCCTCATTGAAGGTCAAAAAACTCTCATTTTCCTTTACTTGTATTGAATTATGCGGACACTTTGACATATGATACCGTTCTATTTCGTCCTGCATATCCAATATTTGTTTGTTACTGTCACTATATGAATAAATATATGTCATTTTATTATTATTAAAATCAACAAGCACATACGTTATAAAAAATGACATATCATCATTTTTATTAACCATGTAGTATATTAGAGGTTTGGTAAAGTGGGATTTGAAGTTTTCAAAACTAAGCTCCCGAGTAATAACTTTAACATCTAGCTCAAACATGTTTAACCTCCCGTGCATTATATTCACACTCAATCACATGCATTAACTATACCGTTAACGGTAAGGTCCAGCATTACGTCTGTGTATTTTAACGAAATATTCAGTTCATTATTAATTTCCATAATCATCCGAATTGCTTCCAGAGAGGACCCTCCTAAAATAAAGAAGTCATCATCCTCAGAAATTTCACAATTCAGGTATTTAGTGAAAAGTTCAATTATTATTGCTTTTTTATCCTTATCTCCGTAGAAGCCATTATTTTCATTTATCCGGGATGTTTTTTCTTCAAGTTTAAGCTTTTCCCTGTCAATTTTGCCGTTTGACGTAAGCTCAAACTCATCAACTTTAATATATTGCTGAGGAAGCATATATGCAGGTAATTCATTTTTTAAATACCCTGCTAAAAGTTCCTGAATTTTCAAACTATCTGAATCCTTATTAACCGGCTTATAAAAAGCCGCCAATATCTGTGATTCCTGTTCTGTCTTAAAGCATTTTACAACCGCAGCCTCTATCTGATGTATTTCACATATTTTTACTTCGATTTCACCTAAATCTACTCTATTTCCTCTTATCTTAACTGTCTGGTCCTTACGTCCCACATATACAAGGTCATTATCACAGTAGTAGCCGATATCACCGGTTCGGTACATTACCTCGCCCTCTCTGCTGTAGTGTTTGCAAAATGCATACTCTGTTTCCTGAGGCTTGTTAATGTAGCCCTTTCCTACTCCTATTCCACCTATACATATTTCACCTTTAATATGACTATCAGTAATCAGCCTGTTGTCATCATCCAGTAGAAACACTTCCATGTTATCTATAGCATCACCTAACGGAACATAGCTTTTGCGTTCACATTCGTTTAAGCAACATGCTGTAACACAGATAGAAGCCTCTGTAGGTCCATAAAAGTTGTATAGCTTTATGTTGGGATAGTGCTGTGTAAATGCCTTTAGCAGACCAAAAGTAAGTTCTTCTCCACTGCTTACGATTTTTCTTAAGCAGGCCAGCTTACTGTTGCCATTGGTATTTGTATATTCTACAAGTATACGTAAAATTGAAGGAACAAACTGAGAGATTGTGACCCGGGTACTTTCTATAAGATTTATAATATATTCAACATCCATATATCCGTTTTCTTTGGATATAACCAAAGCTGCACCGGATACTAAGGGTAAAAACATTTCCCACAAAGAAATATCGAAGCCGATAGGTGCTTTATGTAAAACTCTATCCTTTGAATCAACATTAAAATATTTTCTCTGCCACTGAATCCTGTTTAAAAACCCTCCGCAATGTATCATAACTCCCTTGGGTTTTCCCGTTGTACCGGAGGTATATATAGCATAAGCCAAATCATCTTGCTGCATTATTTCTGTTGCTATTTTAGGGACATTTGTTTCAGAGAGGTCCTCTGTGGGACAAACCACATTTTTCACATTAAACTTGTTACGCATATCAGAATCGGCAATAAGTGAATCAATACCAGCATCCTTAATTATATAATCTGTTCTGGCCACAGGATACTCAGGAGCTAACGGCACATAAACCGCACCTAATTTCAGAACTGCCATTGCGGCATATATCAGTTCAGGTGATTTTCTTATGCAAACGCCTACATAATTACCTTTTTTTATATTTTTATGTATTAATAATTCAGCCAGCTTGTTTATATTATTCTCTAACTCGGTATATGTTATGGTCTTTCCTTCGAAAATAATCGCAGGCTCATTTCTATATATTTCTACAGCTTTATCAAATAGAGTTATTAAATTAGCATTACTCACAGCTAGCCTCCTTCAAATCAACTATAAAGACCTAGCTTTAAAAAAGCTTAATTAACGATCTGCAAGCAAAAATCCACATAAGGATTGCAGATAAGCGATCCAACAACTTATAATTTCTTTGACTTATGTTGGAATTAACCAGTTTTCCTATGATTACAATAGTGTAAAAAAATATAAAAGATGTAAGTACACATGCTAAACCAAATATAAACTTATCGGCGGTATTGTTGTAGTCAACGGATGCAATGCCTATTACTACAACAGTATCTAAAATAGCCTGTGGGTTAAACATTGATATAGCAAATATATGCATACTTTTCCGTAACAGATTCTTGTTAAAGGCTTCACCTTTTATTTGCTCAACCTGCAACTTTCTTCGCCAAAGGCTAATTCCTATGTACGTAAGGAATCCTACGGAGAAAATATACAGTGCATATATTACAATCTGGTTCTCTGATATTATATTTGCGAATCCACTAACACCTAAAAAAATCAAAATTGTATCGGATAAGGCTGCTGCACTTGCAATAATAAAATCATGCTTTATGTTTTTCTGTGTAAGGCTATGTAATAAAATAAACATATTCTGTGGACCTATTGGCAATATCAGACTTATCGAAAGCCAAAATCCATAACTGGCTATTGAAAATATATGCACCATACTCTGTTAATTCACCAATCTATAAAAGTCTTTATACAAATGCAGGCATTTCACTTTCGCTTTTAGGTGTAAATAATCCTTTAGGCTGGAAGTGCGCAAAATTGTTGGCCTGCTCTTTTGCAACTTTTTCAAAGCTTGCCGTTGCAGTAGATAATGCTAACTGCCAATACATATAAAGATGGTCTGCCGATAATTTTTCAGTATTTAACACTGGCTTTCCATACCCTAACTCATCACAGTTCATCCAGTATTTGCTGAAATCAGTATGATTTATTGTATATCCGTACTTTTCAGGCTCATACCATATAGGAGTTCCGGGGAATGGAACAGGAACCGAAATATGTATTGAATCTGTCAACCCTGTCTCAATAAAGGTCTTGATCTTTTGTATTCTATGCTCAACCGATTTCTTGGTATCTCCGCCCAAACCGATTAACCAGTATGTTTGAACTGTCATCCCTGCATCTTTAACGAGTTGACATTGAACCTCCGTTTTACTTGCTGCATGAGGTTTATCAACGTTATTTAATATACTTTGGTCTTCAGCCTCTACTCCAAAGGCCACCTGAATGCATCCAGCCTCCTTCATTAAAGCAAGGTCCTCAGCATTCAATCTTCCAACGGTTGTCTGACACCACCATTTGATATTGTTTAATTTTCTCTCAATCAACAAATTACAAATCTGGTGTGCATATTCACGATTAATTGAATAGGTCAAATCACCCATGCAATAAAATTCAATATCAAAATTATCTTTCATATATTGTATTTCACTTATAACCGATTCAGGACTTCTTAGCTTAAATTTTCTATCATAATAGTGAGTAATAGTACAGAAGGCACAACCATGCGGGCAGCCTCTTGCAGCAAGAACTCTAGGTACGATCGGACTAGACTCCTGACAAATCAATTCATATGCCGGAAATGGAAGATTGTCTATGTCTACATCTGTAACAAGTCTTCTCGGATTATGTACAACCTTGCCATCTTTCCCCATATACATCAGGTTCTTGACTTCCTCAATACCTCTCTTTCCATCGAGGTATTCCAAAAATTCAAGAGTACTATCCTCTCCTTCTCCTCTGGAAACATAGTCAACCACATCAGAATGTTCTTTCAACAATTCTTCACCGTAAAGTGTGGGATGGAGCCCTCCAAAAACTGTGATTGCTTCCGGGTGGAACTTTTTAATTATTCTTGCTATCTCAATAGCTCTGTTAATTGCAACAGTTTTAGAAGATATGGCATAAACCCTTGCATTCTTAGTCTTTATTGCATTTTCAATATCACTATACTCAATCTTTCTTCCTTCCTTGTATCTCAGGTAACGGTCATAAGCGTAAAAATCAAGAGCATCAACAGCATACCCTGCCTTCAGTAAAGTTCCGGCTATAAAAAAAATGCCATGATTAGGTTCCGATGGAATATCACCTAATAAAACGGCATGTTTATGCATTGCTTCCCAGAATTCTACAACAATCTTGTTTTGTTCGTGTTTTAGCTCATCTGTTAATAGATGCGGTTGTATAAATATCACATCATTCTGTTTCGTAGATTCCATTATTTCCATTATCGGTCTTCTTTTCAGCATATTCTCTACTCCTATTCCTCTTTTTATCCCTTATTTTTTATCCCCTTTTTCTATCCCTAGATTCGCCTATTAAATAACATTTCTTCCAATTTTAATTATATTATTGATTATATTACTGATTTTACCAGTTATCAACTATTTTTTTATTTATTTACAGTTAATTTATTGTTATATTTTGGGGATAGTATTCATTCAAAGCAATTTAATAGTGAACAATAGAAAAAAGTGTAAGAATATATTAATTATAGAAAGTAAAGTGGTATTAAAAGCAGTATTACTGACAAATTTCTTCCCATAAAAAACTTCCATGATTGATATTAATTCTAATATCAATCATGGAAGTTTACACAAAATTTGAAATTAACCATTGTATTTTTACTTATTAACTAATAAGTGAAAGAAAAGTAGAGCTGTCACATACCCCATTTGCGGGTAAGCCATTGGCACTTTTAAATGAATTTATTGCTGATGTTAGTCCAGAGCCAAATATTCCCGGATATTCTACACCATTTGGATCATATCCACGTAACATTACCAGAATTTCAGCTGCGGTGACCATGTATTGAGTTTCTCCGACAGTTACATAATGATTTCCAAGAGCATTACTTGATGTAGTACTCCAAATACCATCAACTACAAGACCTGCATTATAATCTAAATTCATGGCAGTTTGTAAAACTTTAATACCTGCCTTTTTTGTTTCAGCCCCTCTTATGCCATCAGTAGCAATGCTGGAACCGGTAAAGTTGTTAGCTTGAACCTGTCCCTTCTGTACAATTGTATTACCATTTGTTGGGGGAGTACTTCCTTCATTATATCTGAGAATACAATCCCATGGTTTATTGTAATAGCTTCTGATACAGATTTCTTTTCCTGTTTGATCTCCTGCTTGTCCTCCGGTTACAGTACCGTTTTCATTTATACTTGCATGAACGATTTGTCCGTTTCCGATATACATTGCAGTATGTGAAGTTGAATTTAATAACACATCTCCACGTACCAGGCCAGAACCGCTTGATAGCACTACTGATGATATTACATCAGAAAAACCGGTGTTAAGAAAAACATTTTTCATATTACCGGTATAAGTCGCACCATTGCTTTTTACCGGTACACCTGCAGTCTGCCAGGCAGTAATGACGGCAGAAGAACAATCATAGTCACCATACTCACCCCACCTATATCCCTGATCATAGCCATGGGTGTTATCATTTGCCAAGTCAATCATCCATTGTGTTGCAACTTCAATTTTTCCCATAGTAACCCTCCATAAACGATTAATAATGAAAAAAATAAATGAATGGGATATCAGTATACAAAGAATTTATCCCTAATCCTCTGCGACTAAATTCAATTATTCTCTCACTATATTAAGTGTAAAAAACTGATGATTAACAACTTCATATCACTGGTACATCTATTAAGTGGTGTTTTCTATTAAGAGCTGAAACGGTTGTTACACCTGATAATATAACAAGGTATATATTGATAAAGAGGTTAAAGAAAATTTACAAAATTTACTAATTCAACGTAATATGGTAAAATATTGTATATAAATAAGAACCATCATAACCAAACGATAATCAATAGTTGATACATAAAAAATTCCTGAGTTAAGGAATATTCTTACCATTTTTACTAAGCAAAGTTAAAACTTTCTTACTTCATTCTTCAAAAACATATTTACGCACTAATGCCTCTAACTCTATCGATAAGCAATTTTTCCAATGAGATATTGTTTTTAATGCCTACATGAAACACGTATTTGTTGAATGGGCTTAAAAAATAAAATTTTAATTAGGAGGTAAATATGAAAAAAAGGTTAGTAAAAAAAATTGCTATGCTTATGGCAATAGTGCTTATTCTATCCACATGTGTAGTACAAGCATCTGCAGGCGAGTATGAAGGTGCTGGCGACTTGATTAGAAACCACACCTTTGACAATGGAATTGGTCTTCCATGGCGCGTGGTTGAAACATACCCCGCAACAGCTAATTTCGATATTACAGCTGACGGTAAGTTCAAAATAACAGTTTCAAAGATTGGTAGTGCTGCAACCGGACAGAGATGGGATGTTCAGCTAAGTCACAGAGGACTTACTTTGCTGCAGGGACATACTTACACTGTACAGTTCACTGTTACCGCTGATAGAGATTGTCTAATCTATCCCAGAATCGGTGACCAGGGTGATCCTTATTATGAATACTGGCATATAGGTCAGTGGGAATTTCTGCAATTGAAGGCTAATCAACCAACAACTGTAACTCAGACATTTAAGCAAGAAAAGGGAGACAAGAGCAACGTTGAATTTGCTTTTCACCTTGCTCCGGATAGAAGTATGGCACCCTCAGAATATACCGGTACTTTCCGACCAATAACATTTACTTTTGATGATATGTACCTTAAGGACCCACAGTTTATAGGATATCCAAAGACTGCACCAGAGCCTACAAATGTTGTACGTTTAAATCAGGAAGGATTTTATCCGAATTCTGATAAGATTGCAACAGTAGCTACAAGCTCAACAATTCCTATCAACTGGCAGTTAGTTAATAGTACAGGCACAGTAGTTTTTGCAGGCAAATCAACTATTAAGGGGTATGACCATGCATCAGGTAACAATGTTCATATTATTGATTTCTCAAATTACAGAACAGTGGGTACAGGCTACAAGATAGTAACAGATGTTCCTGAGGCCAATACTTCAGACCACCCGACTGACAATGAAAGTATGCCATTTAATATTGGTAATGATATTTATTCCAAAATGAAATATGACTCAATTAAATATTTTTATCATCACAGAAGTGGTATTACAATAGAAATGCCATACTGTGATCAATCACAATGGGCTCGTCCTGCTGGACACACCACTGATATACTGGCTCCCGACCCAACAAAAGATTACAGTGCAAACTACACACTGGATGTAACAGGTGGTTGGTACGATGCAGGAGACTATGGTAAATACGTGGTTAACGGCGGTATTTCTACTTGGACTCTTATGAATTCATATGAACGCGCACTTTACTTGGGAGACACATCAGTTACTCCATTTATAGACGGTTCATTGAACATTCCTGAAAGCGGCAATGGCTTCCCTGATATTCTTGATGAAGCTCGTTATAATTTGAAGACTTTATTGAATATGCAGGTACCGGCAGGAAATACATTGGCCGGTATGGTTCATCACAAAGCCGGTGACGAGCGTTGGCTAGAACTTGCCACACGTCCTGACCAGGATACTATGAAGCGTTACTTGCAGCCCCCGACAACAGTTGCTACCTTGAATCTTGCTGCAATAGCTGCACAGGGTTCACGTCTCTGGAAACAGTATGATGCTGCTTTCGCAACTAAGTGTTTAACTGCAGCCGAAGCTGCATGGGATGCAGCTGTTGCACATCCTAATATATATCCTCCGCTCAGTAGTGCTCTTGGTGGAACTTACGCTGAAACCTATTTTAGGGATGATTTCTACTGGGCAGCTTGCGAACTTTATGTTACTACAGGTTCTCAAAAGTATCTCGACTACATAAAGAGCTCACCTCATTATCTCCAGGAACCTACTGAATTAGCCGGTGGTGAAGATATAGGACCTACAGGATGTTTTGACTTGGATAATACAGCCGGGATGGGAACAATAACTCTTGCTCTGGTTCCTAATGGTCTGCCTGCAGCCGATATAGCCAAAGCCAAAGATAACATCATGGCAGCTGCTGACAAGTTCATATCAATTGAACAGGTGCAGGGTTATGGAGTACCTATAGAAGAAAAGAAATTATCTGATACATTAACCGGATTCCCTTGGGGCTCAAATTCATTTGTTGTTAATAATGCAATCGTAATGTCATATGCTTATTTATTCAGCGGATATAATTTCAATGGTCGCAACAAATACTTAAACGGTGCTATAACCGCAATGGACTATATCCTCGGACGTAACCCGAACGTTCAGAGTTATGTAACAGGTTATGGTGATAACCCCCTTGAAAATCCACATCACCGTTTTTGGGCATATCAGGCAGACAATTCATTCCCGCAGCCACCTGCCGGATGTATGTCAGGTGGGCCTAACTCAGGATTACAGGATCCTTGGGTTAAGAGCTTAGGTTGGAAGCCAGGTCAAATGGCTGCAGAAAAATGCTTTGTGGATAATATCGAATCTTGGTCAACAAACGAATTAGCCATAAACTGGAACGCTCCACTGGCATGGATGTCAGCTTTCCTTGATGAAGAAGGCCGAACAGAACTACCACCTATTATTAACTTAGGTGATGTTAACGGTGACGGAGAAAAGGATGCTATAGACTTTGCATTAATTAAGAAGGCTCTTTTGAATGGAGATACTTCAATTCAGAATGCTGACGTAAACAATGACGGCAGTGTTGATGCTATGGATTTGGCATTATATAAGTCATTCTTGTTAGGAAAAGCAAATTTCTAACAAAGGTGATTTAGAACTTTTATATGGGATAATAGGAATATATTTTATACTTTCCTATTATCCCATTCTATTACAATTAAAGTTTAATGCTTGGTTTCGTTATTACCTAAATATGTTATTATATGGTAAAATATACATAAAACATTAAATTACGGAGGTGTATACATGAAAAACAAGGATAGACTTAAGGGCTTCTTTTCAGGAATAATATTTTCAGTAATAATGGGGGCATTTGCATTGGGAGTAACAGTTTTTGCAGCACCTATAGAAAGCAAGATATCAGTTATGTATGATAACATTAAAATCTATGTGGATGGAGTCATTTTCCAACCTAAGGACGCTAACGGTAAAGATATTAAGCCTTTTATTTCAAAGGGAATTACATATTTACCTGTTGCAGCATTAAGTAAGGCTCTTGGAAAAGACGTTAGTTGGGATGGAAAGGCAAAGAGTATTTATATAGGAAGACAACCTGATTCAAAAGCTAAAGAAGTAACGGTTTCTAATGTTAATGAACTGTTTGACGCACTTGGTTCTAATAAACATATTAAGCTGAAACCGGGAACTTATAATATTTCAGATTTGAATCAGGATTACAGTAAAAGTAGAAATATTTATTGGGAAAGTGTGTACGACGGTAATGAATTAATACTGGATGGAATTAATAATCTGACGTTGGAAGGTTTGGGGGATAAACCCGTTGAAATAGTTGTTGAGCCAAGATATGCAAATGTTCTGACGTTTATAAACTCCAGAAAAATATCTATAAAGAATGTTAAAGCCGGGCATACCATAGAGAAGGGTGAGTGTGTAGGAGGTGTATTTAACTTTGATTTATCAAAGGATATAGATATATCAAACAGCATTTTATATGGATGTGGAACTTACGGGATTATAGCAAAAGATACTGAGAATTTGAAATTTAATAATTCCATAGTTGAAGAGTGTACATATGGAGCAATGACATTATATGATTGCAAAGATTTTGTGTTTGCAAATAGTGTAATCAGAAAGTGTGAAAACTTTAATCTGATTGAAATTGATTCTTCAACAAATATTGTATACGACAAATGTGAGATATCTGATAATACTTCAAGTGATGTTTTGACAGTTCATTTATCTAATGGTGTTAAATTTACTAATTGTAAATTCAAAAATAATAAATCATTTGATCCCAATCTTTTTCCGAATGTTGATTTTACAGGAACTACTTTTGAATAACATAATATAAACGTAAAGGAGACTATTGAAATGAAAAATGCAATTAGAAATTTATTGACTCTTACAGTTATTTTCGCAGTAATGTGCAGCTTTGTTACCTCTGCGGCATCATACCCCTCGCCAGCAGCCACATATGATATTTACAATCTTGTGAGAAATTCGTCTTTGTCAGCCGGATGCTCAAAAATGGTTCCGCAAGGAATTACCTTTGCAGGGGATTATCTGTTAATTTCTGCGTGTTGTGAAGAAACCACTAAACATAATTCAGTCATATATGTTTTTAATGAGAGTGACAAATCTTATTTTGGAACAATCAAATTACCCGGCACTGCGCATGTAGGAGGAGTAGCTTATGACTGCGACAGAAGCGGCAACATATGGGTTTCAAATGGAAATGCCGTTGGATGTTTTAAATACTCCAAATTAGCCGAGTGTAAAAATACAGTCTTAAGTATCTCATATAACAGGGTAGCTAATTTGAGCTATCAAGCTTCAACTATGTGTTATGACGCAGTGAACAATTATCTTTGGATTGCACAATTCGATAATACAAATCAAGACAATTCATTTGCACGCTGCTATGCTGTAGAGGGTAAGACATCAACCAGTCCAACACTTCCATATCAATTCCAGATTTCAGTTCCTCTTAAAACCCAGGGTATTTCAGTCAGAGGGGACAGAATGATGATATCCTCATCTTATGGAAGAACAAATGATTCAAAATTGTATTCATACACATGGAATCAAAGCACAAAGATACCCACATTGAAAAGCACAACAACACTTCCTCCCTTGTCAGAGGGTGTAGTAATGGGTACTACCTATGCATATATTGTCTATGAATCCGTATCACCAGTGTATTATAATCAACCTGATGATAATGGTAATTATTGTACATACCCTGTAAGATATTTCGCTGCCTATAATATTTCGAACTTTGGGATATAAGGATGGGTTCCTTTGAACAAAATCTAAGCCCCAAGAAAGTTAATTCGCTTTCTTGGGGGCTTTTATTATCAATCAGATAGTATTTGATTATACTTAAATTTTACCTGGGAAAGTAGTTATTTTACCCAGTAAGTATTGTTTAAGCAGTGAGAAATCCAATGCGTCTACTGTTCCGCTAGCATCTAAATCAGCTGGCTTTATATCGGCCAAGGTTTCCATTCCTAAAAGATGCTTTTTCATAGCCATTAAATCCAGTGCATCTATGGCACCGTCTGAATTAATATCACCTAATTTAATAACCGGTGTTGGAGTTCCAAGGTCTGCAACAAAGGTTGTAACGCTTTGAGCAGGAAGTTGAGCTGTAAATGTACCTGCTGAAACATTAATATCTGAACCTGCTGCAACATTCTTGCTGCTGTCAGTTATCCATGTAGCTACCTTTGTTGCTGATGCTGAAGCACCATTTTGCATAATAAATTTTTGACCTATTGCAGAAGTGCCTTTGTTGATTGCAACAATAACAACTTTATTATCCCCTTTATAAGCAGAAACGAAAACGTTGGTATTAGGATTCTTTGTAGCGTCAACTCTAGTATATCCGGGACGAACAAACTTTGAGAACTGAGACATCATAGCACCACGCTTACTCATGGTACCATCCTCTTTCATAGGGCCGTATTGTCTGCGGATAAACCACCATACATATGTCTGGAACTCTGCTTCAACCATTGCATTGTGCATATGGTTTGCAACTTCCAATGCTTCCGGCCAGCGATCGGCGGAATTAGCTTCACTGTTAGGATAGTAAACTTCCGTCATCCACAAATCTTTTCCTGCTCCCTTTTGTTTGAAAAGAGGATATGGGAAATTGCTCACTTGAGTACCATAAAGGTGGGCACCGAGAATATCCAGGTTGGCAAGAGCCTGAGGATCATTTAAAATGGGATCTGACATAGTTTTAATATATTGAAAAGATTCAGGTGCTATTACTCTGCAATTGATAGTTCCGGCATAATCCTTCATAAAAGTAAGCATTTCTTGTGCAGTCCACCAGGTCCATTCATTTGCGTAATCCGGCTCATTCTGGATTGAAATAGCATATAAATCAACGCCATTTTGCTTCATATACGCAACAAAATCGTTCAGATGCTGTGCATATGCGCCATATTTTGCAGGGATAACATGCTTTTGACCATTAACAGTCTGAACCATGTCAGCAGGGGGATTCCATGGTGAGGCAAAAACTATTGCACCGTTTTTAATTGCTGCTTTTGCAGTATCCACTTCTTTAGACCAAGTAGTTTTATCCGGGTCTACATGTATTCTTAAAATAGAAAAACCTAACTGACCATTACCATTACCAAAAGCAGTCTCTCTTTGGTCAGCTGTCAAATCCGAACCTTGCCAAGCAGGGTAGTTCATTCCTCCAAAACCACGAATCACTTGCTTATCGGCAGATAAATTTACTGTTACATCGCTGGCTGCAAAGACCTCAGATGCAGGGGCAACAAATACCATTGAAAATACAATCAAGCAAACCATTAAAACACTAATCGTCTTTTTAAAGCTCAAAGTCATTCTTTTCATCTCCTATAAATAATATTTCAACCATTAAATCGGTCGATTAAAAAGCCGGCCATGCTGCTTTTGCATAACCAAATCAACAGCTTTCCCTATATGAAACCGGTTAGTATAAAGAAAATGAAAATGTTTATATGGATTGTAAAAATGAGTATCTGACAGAGCTACGCAAAGAAAAATGCTGCTAAACTCAAGAGAAGAATCATATAACAGGCTGTTGCTTTTTGAAGTATCACCTCCCATTCTTGATATAAAGCAACAATCTAGCCTTTGTTTTAATTATACGTTATATTATAAATAATTGCCATAATTACCAATAATATTCGCTATTTAAACATGCTGGAATCGGTTCTAAGTGCAAGTCATCATGGTATACCTGATAATGAGATAATCAGGCAACAGTTTCAATATTTATATAATCCGGCCAATGGTGATTACGTATTAGAGAAGTTTAGAAAAGCCTGTCCGGGATGTTATCCGGCAACAGACAGCTTCTATGATAAAATTAAAAATAAAAGTAGCAATGAAAGAGGCAAAGTGGAACTAGTCCATTGCATCTAATTATTCTTAACATAAATAATAGCTATTCTGTATATGTCTTTTTTCCTTTCATCAATTAATTCAGCAAAAGCATTTTTATTACCCTTTATAGCACTTCTTACCTTTTCTAATTCAACAGCTGTCATATTTATCTCCCACTTTTTGATAGAGACCTAGCCTCTCATTATAATTAGACAATTGATAGGATAAAAAGGTTTTGTCTTTTATCAATTTTCTTTAATTATTTATATAACATTAACTTCTGTTAATTTCTATATTGTGTTGTATATTTATGTTATAATCAAATAAAATGCACTAATCATTTAAATTAGTCTTACACAATTCATAACTTTATGAATTAAGCAGAACAACGCACCTTTGTTGGAGAAGTGATAATAATCCTCGATAATCTTTGTATGGCAGTAAATTTATAAGTACAGATAGGAGATTAATATATGAGAATACAAGAAATTTTTGCAAAGAAAATGCCTGTGTTATCATTTGAAATATTTCCACCTAAAAGGGATTCTGAACTAAAAGATATAGATGAGACCCTTGCTATTTTGAGTGAACTTAGCCCTGACTTTATAAGCGTTACCTTTGGTGCAGGCGGAAGCTCTAATAATAATAAAACAATTGAAATAGCCAAGAAAATCAAGCATCAGTATGGTATCGAAACATTGGTTCATCTTACATGTTCAAGCTATACAAAACAAGAAATTGACAGCTTTATATCTATACTTAGTGAAAATGGTATCGAGAATATTTTAGCACTCCGAGGGGATAAAAATCCCAATGTGTTAGAAAAGAGTGATTTTCATTATGCTTCTGAATTAACCGGATATTTGAATAAGGCGGCTAATTTTTGTCTCGCAGGTGCTTGTTACCCTGAATGCCACCCGGAATCAAAAAACAGAATTTCAGAAATAAGCCATTTAAAAGAAAAAGTTGATGCAGGCTCTAATTTTCTTATTTCACAATTATTTTTTGAAAATGAGTTTTTCTATTCATTTATTGAAAGCTGCAGGATAGCAGGAATAAATGTACCTGTAACTGCCGGAATAATGCCTGTTATCAATAAAGCTCAAATAGAAAGAATAGTAAATTTATGCGGAGCATCACTGCCAAACAGATTCAGAAAAATACTCAATAGATATGAGAATGAACCAACAGCACTTTTTGATGCAGGGATGTCATATGCTCTCAGTCAGGTTATTGATTTGTTGGTAAATGATGTGGATGGAATACACCTGTATACCATGAATAACCCTATAGTTGCAAAGAGGATCTGCGAAGGCATCAAGAATATTATTTAAGAAAAAGTACCTATCATAATGAGGGATCGGCAGAATAATTTCTACCGATCCCTTTAAACATACAAAAAAACTTTTTATGTTTTGATGCACATTTTAGATATTATTATATTAATTTGTAGGACCATTATCAGTGCTAGCTTCAATAATATTTTGGATACTAGCGGACACTGAGGAAAGGAAATCATAGCCAGTCAGGGCCTCGATGCTATCTACACTTACCCGGTAGTTGCCCCATGGTTTACTACTACATGTCTGATCATTTGGCATCAAAACAGCTATTACTCTGGTTTGCGTTGTTATACGGCTAATATCATTATTTCCGTTAGGCAGTACTACAATGATCTTCCAGGTCTTAGCCGGTACCACAACACCGTTCCCCACAGTAGTCATGTATCCATTGGATCCTGTTCCGCCAGTTCCGTAACCTCCCGATATAATATATAGCTCGTTACCGGCTGAAACAAGTGTGCGTCCATATGTCTCCAGGTTGTTCCAGGTAATCTGGTTGTTATTTGGGGCTTGTGGTATCATATTGGTCATCAGGAATGTTGCAGAATTGTTAACAACAGAAGATGTACGGTCTGCGGAGGGACACATATGCCCTCTATCAAACCCGCTACCAGAAAATTCGCTTGCAGTAACCTCGTACCACCCTGACGGCAGTGTTGTGTCTGCACGAAAATCATCCTGTCGGGAAGCACTGCCTAAATCAGTTGAACCTAGATGCCAACTGACCCAGTTAGGCTCGTGTTTGCTGTTATTATAGGAAAGATCGTATTGGAGCTTAACCATCAGATAGTTATTGGAATTGGATGTACTGCTGGTAGCACCGCTTGGATTACCTAATGCTATATTATCATTATCGGTAGCGGTAGGCGTGGGTGTTTCAGTACCAAGATACGGTTCCTCTTGAGAAAAGGAATTCTGAGGATTTATGCTGCTTGTAATATACAGGTCGCTTGCGTTATTATTAGTGTCCCAGCCATTACCTTGACCCTGGGTTGTTCCACCATTGTTGTCTTTACGTTCTGCACTTGTAGTATTGGAAAGTGTACCTACCGGAGAAGTTTCCGAATCGTTTGTAGAACCAAAGCCTACAAAATCAACAACATTTGAGCCTGTTGAACCGGATACCGCTGTAGTAACCTTTGCCAATACAACCTTTCCGCTGCTTGCACTTAAGTTTATAGTACCTGTTACATCGGGAGTGGGTAGGTTAACAGTGCTACTTCCTCCGCTTGCTTCCTTAACCAAGAAGTATTTATGTGCACCTATGCTTCCTGATAAATTTGTGATGTTATTGAATGAACCGGCGGCAGAAGCGTACTGAACAGACCATCCGGATAAGTTTATACTGGAATCTGTCGGGTTGTAAAGTTCGATAAAATCATTGTTGTAGGACGAACCACTGTTTCCCCCACCACCGTAAACTTCACTGATAACAACATGAGATGCCGAAGCAGCATCCACAGTTGAGCTAAGAAAAATACCTGTAAGGCTGAAAAACACAAAACACGAACACATTAATAAAGAAATTTTTTTTTTCATATACCTATTCTCCTTTGTTAAGATTAGTGCAGATAAAATTTGTATTTTACAGAAAATTTAATAAAGATTTTTTATATTTTATTGGAATATAATACCATATATCTACACTCACCTACAACTTATAATTGTATTATTATGGAAATATTAAGGTAGAGTAATTTCTTTGTTAAATCTATTTACGGATGTCCAGAAATTGAATTTGGTGTAAGAAATAAAGTCCCATCGTCAGGACCATGATTATCTTAGGTTGAAATTATTGTGTCATATGTGACAAAAATGCCTGCTCCCATTTCTTTTTCAGTTCCTCAGAGGTATACGGGGCCTCTTTAAAAACAACCCCTTCTCTTATTAACCTTTTTTCCACTTCTCTCCTGTTTCGCTCTTTCTCCATTTCCTGAAGCTTGGTCATTTCCCCCATTATCCTACCCAATTGGCGAAGTTGCAAATCTTGGTCCGTTTCATCTAAACTGTTAATTCTCTGAGATTCTTTTTTAAAAACAATTCATGTAATTAGCAGAATGGTTTTCTAGAATATCGATCCATTCCTTTTCGTTAATTGTCTCATCATCCCATTTATAGTAGTTCATTGCCATTTCATACTCCAAAAATGTTTTAGGCATGTTATAAATTACAAACACAAAAGAAATTAATTATATTTATTTCAAATTAATAATTCCTTTTGTGTTTTTATAATGAGTCCTTTTGTTATTTAATTAATACCAACAATGTAAAATCATAATGATGCAATCCACTAGTTCCCAACCTCGGATGATTGTTTTGAACAACACCATCTTTACACCTTATTAGTATAATTTTGTAAAATACGAAAATTTACTATACTATTACCTTTAATAATTTACAACATCTTTTTGCTTATCCTTAACAACATTATTACATATTAAACTCTGCAATTTCGGTTCATATACAATCAAACTTTCTAAACTTTTATTAATGAGTTCAATAATTCCTCACCAACATTTCACAATATGTCTTCTCTTTTCCTTTAAATTCTCTGAATTTGCTCAATATGAAAGTCCTTGTACAGTTCCCTTACATACCTTTTAATTCCTTCTGCCGATCCATCCGATAAATCTATTCATAAATGCCCTCCTAAATAAAGACAAAACAGTGACTATGTGTACTTCCCTATTTCCTTTAGATTGATATAATGTAAATTCTTGGTGTGCATTTTTACAAAATATTGTAAAATAATTATATACGCTACACCTATATTTTGAAAATTCGTTTGGTTTGTAAAATGTTTTTTCAAAATAAATAGATGATGAAAGTAAAATAATTTTTTAATTTTAAAGGAGGATGTATCGTGATTTTGAAAAAAGGTTTTAAAAAGAGCTTGTGTTTTATTCTGTCGAGTATCATGACCCTCAGCATGGTGGCTACTGCTAATATGTCGGTATCTGCAGCTGATGCTAGTGAGAAAGTTTTCAAACCGCTTCCTTATGAGTACAAAATGACTAGTTCAAAGCAAGGTACTATTGAAAGGTTAAGCTACAATTTTGGTAATGGTACTAAATATTTTAACGTCTATCTTCCTAACGGATATAACCAGTCTGATACTTCTAAAAAGTATAACGTTGTATATCTGATGCACGGTGGCGGCGAAGATGAGAATTTATTATTCGGCGGACCAGGTCAGAACAAGGAATTAAAGGTAATAATTGATAATATGATTGCAAAAGGAGATACTGAACCGGTTATAGTTGTTACACCTTCATTTTACAAAGGTAATAATGATGTTGCGGGTTTTCCTCAGGAATTGAGCACTACACTTATTCCGTTGGTTGAAACCAAATATAATACCTATTTAAAATCAAAAAGCACTGCTGATATGAAGGCTTCCAGAGATCACAGGGCATTTGGCGGATTCTCAATGGGTTCGGTATGTACCTGGTATACATATATTAACTGCCTTGACTATATTAAATATTTTATGCCTTATAGTGGTGACTGTTGGGCATTAGGTTCAACAGCTGGAAGCAGTAAACCAACGGAAACAGCACAGTATCTGGCAGATGTTGCAAAGAAAGCCGGTTATAAAGCACCGCATGACTTCAAGCTGTTCTGTGCTACAGGCAGTGATGATATTGCATATCCTAATATGAAACCCCAGATAGATGCAATGAAAAAACTAACAGATACTTTCATATATTCATCTGACATAAAAAACGGAAACTTCTATTTTATGGTTGCAAATGGTGGTACACATGCATGGAATTGGATTAATCAGTACATTTATAACGTATTGCCGGATTTGTTTAAAGATATAGCACCGGTTCAAACCTTGGGTGATCTGAATAACGATGGTTCAGTTGACTCGACAGATTATGCTCTCTTAAAAATGCATATGCTCAATATAACACCGCTTACGGGAGATGCTCTTAAAAATGCTGATGTGGACAGAAACGGACAAGTTGACTCCATTGACTTTGCAATGATTAAAATGTATCTACTTGGCAATATATCATCTTTCTCTTTATAGAATACAGCAGCTAAAGGATCTTCCTTGTATCACAGGGGATTAACAGTGGGCACATGTGTTAAACAGTAAATGGTTCTCTGGTCAAACAGGTTCAACTTAAAGTAGGAGCAGAATATATGCTCCTACTTTTATTTTATTATTTTATTTTTGATCCAAACTGCCATTGTTGTCATTGATGTTGGCTTTTCAGAATCGAGGAAGCAAAGCGTCAGGCTGAAATCAATTCCCCATCCAGAGATCAGATTTACTACTACCTCAGCCAGGATTCCGACATAAAAAACAAAAGCCTGGAAGATCAGAAACGGATCATCCAGACTTATGTCGTTAAAGTTATTGTCTACAATGATAGGATTGACACCTATACAATTGTGGACTTTGATGGTGGAGGCGAACCGTACCAGTCAAAGATAACAACGGATATAAGTGGGTATAGGCATAGCCAATAAATACAAATTACTTAGAGTACAGTTACTACTTGCCATTCTCCCTCAAATCTAATTTTGTACTTAACAAAACAATAGGTATATTATTCAATATTTTAATCCCTGTGGTATCAATTATATTTAGTGTCAAATATTTGGGTACTGTTTTAATCGACTCAAAAGTGTCAGTAAATGAGTACGTTGTAAAATCTCCATTAACTACATGCGACCCAATGTTACCTTTCGATTCAACTAATCTTCCATTTTCATTATATAGCTGCATACCATAGTGCTCGTCTTTTGGACAGGTATACTCGTAGTTGATAGTTGTTGCAATCGGAGTAAAAATTATATTTTTAACTGTAATTGTTCTGTTTCCCTGTTTAATATTTTTCATTAATTTAATCTCTGTAGTTAAAGGATCCACTTTACTGTAGTCAATAGGTATATCAAACTCAAATTTTTTAATTTTTCCAGTATTATCAGTCCCAATCAATTTTAAAGTAGATTTGTCAGGAGGCGTCTCAGTTAGAGACATTTCAGCTAATCTATAAAAACTGTCTTTTGTGATTTCTGTACTTCCTCCAGCGCTACCCTTATTTAAGGGTTTGTTATTATAATACAATGTAAAATGGGTTTCAAAGTTATATGGATTTCTTCCTTTTACTACTATGCCGAAATTAAAATTGCTTCTATCATAATAATATTCCTTAAGAGTTACTGTCACACCATCTCTAGTTTGTTGCTGTTCTGGAAAGTGGGTCAATCCATTTAGGCTGGCAATTTTCAAATCATTATCAGTAAATTTTTGAAATATAGAACCAATAAATGGTATAGTTTTAAATGCTTCAGCCGCCGGAGGGTATGCGTAGCCTGTTCCTATCAAACTTGTCACTAATAAACAGAAAACAATAGTTAATGTTATTAGTCTTTTAGTTATTAAACCATTTCTACCTTTTCTTATTGCTTTTTTCAAAACTATATCAATATTATCCGGCACGGAAATCTCTTCGCATTGTTTTTTAAAGTTATTCATTAAAATTACCTCCTTTAACATCCTCTAGCTCAAGTCTCAAAAGGTTTAACGCTCTATTAAGTCTGGTTTTAACAGTACCTGTGGGACATTCTAAAATTTCAGCTATTTGATTAATAGTAAAATCTTGATAATACTTTAGAAGTATTACTGTTTTCAACTTAATATCTAATTTTTCTACTGCTCCTATCAGGTCAATATTTGAAGAAAGAACTTCCGACAAATCAGGTGTACCATCTGAATATTGGTATATATCATCTGAATCCAGACATTGTACCTCATTTTCAGTGATTCTCTTTCTTTTCTTCAGAAAATTAATACAACAATTTATTGTTATCCTTGTAATCCATGAATTAAAAAATTCAGGATTTTTAAGTTTTTTTATTGTTGCAAAGGCATTGTATACTGTTTCGTGGAACAAATCCATTGTATCTGAATTATTCTTCACATAAATATAAGCTATCCTGTATATGTCTTTTTTTCTTTCGTCTATTAATTCGGCAAACGCATTTTTATTACCTCTAATAGCATTTCTTACTTTTTCTAATTCAACAGCCCTCATATATATCTCCCATTTAGTTATAGAGAATTAACCTCTCATTATAATTAGACAATCTAAAGGATTAAAAGGTTTTACCTATTATCGATTTTTATTATTTTTTATTTCAAACCTTTTTTAAAATTCTAATTTTATACCTTGTTTTGCTATTTTTATATCATATACCATACTTACTAAAATTATCTTCGGCAAAACTTATGTCTACATATGGTATTTTTAGATTACCATCCTCTCCAGTTTGGAAACTGCGGAAAGTACATTTTCTGAAGGAATAAAAAAAGAAAGTCCCTCATACCAAATTCGATTGCTTTAAAAGAATTAATTCCTATTACCTCTTAGTTCGAATTAAAAAGTTGTCCCCCCGTTTGAACCATAATTTGGTAACATTACTTGTATTAACTTATAGTTTCCTAATCCCATTCTATCGGTTGTACTGATTATCCCGCTAAACTATCGTACTTTTTATATATACTGATAGCGGAATTCTAATTGCAATTACATTATCCACCCCGTTACGTTTTGTGGAATGTACAAATTTAAGTGATGCTAATTTATTTTTATCGTCCACTTTTACAATCGCTATATCAGTCTTTACATCGCCGCAATCAAATTAGCACTAATTATATTAGCCACATTTATATTGCCTGACCTTAGTCCTATGTCCTTATTAAGACCAACAACAATGTTAACCAAAGTTAAATAAGTTAATCTAGTAAATAGCGCTTTTAAATTATTCAAAATAAATATGTAGAGCTCAAATTAGAGCTCTACATATTTTTTTAAATATTTACTTAAAGATTTTACTTATAAGGACTGAAGTCAAATTCTGCATTTGGTAACTCTTCTACGTAGTCATCACTAGGACTTACCGTAAGACTTGCACTCAGTGGCCATGAAATACTTACTTCTGGTTCAACTGTTTTTTGAAGATGCTTATAACACCCATAAACATATGCTACAGAAATATCTGGAGACTGCTTATTAACATAGTAGCTCACGTATCCCCTGTGATTCCCATACCACGAAACATATGTTCCATTTATTGCCTCAGACCTATCTTTTAGGTTAGTTGCAAATACTACTCCTCCTGTATCCGCCTTTATATATTCAGGTGTATTTTCTTGATTTTCTGTAGCAAAACCATTAACATAATAATCATATTTATATACATATGTAGTTGGGTCGCTTACAGAACGTACTATCCCTCCATCATGTCCCAAACCGAATACATCGACGCTTGTATATTTGGGATCTTTCAGCCACTGCCATCGGTAATTTATTGAATATTTAGTACCACCCGCATACCATGCTGAAATTGTGTACTTAAGATATCCATCGTTTGAGTAAAAGTCACTACTACCTTCAGGTGGCGGCGTACTTGCCAATTGCGTTAAATTTAATATTCCTGTGTTACTCAATGTATCGGATAAATTAACACTGCCATCACTACTATTTTCCTTAGCCTTTGCTTGTTCTAGTTCAAATTTACATTGATCCTCACTTATCTCAACAAATTCTGTATCTTCATCAATCTCAGTGTTTTGTATACTTTGTTTACTTTTTATTTTAGACTCCTTAACATCTTTCTTTTTTTGAACCAATTTTAAATACTTTGTAACACTTTTAACTGGTTTTAAGTTTGTATATTTAGTCAATTCAGAATCTGAAATCAGATCTTTAATTTCAGACATCGTCCAACCACCATTAAGCAAATTATTAATTGCTATTTCCTTATCGCTTAGACTAGAGCTTGAACTTACATCGGTTTTGGTAGATTCAATATTGCCTTCCTCCGCAAATACCATGCTACTGCTAATCATCGTAACCATTAATGTTAATGCTAAAATCCTTTTTAAATTTTTAAATTTCAATAAATCATCTCCTATAATTTGAATAGTGTACGCGTACTTTTCCAAGTTTACATTATATTATGTGTAAAATTTGTAAAATTTTGTAACACCAAATTTAATTTTTTCAGCATTTTCTATAATTTTGGTATAATTTTACCAATTACATATAATTTTATTAATAATTAACTCAATAATTCCTCACCAACACCTCACAATACGTCTTTTCCTTTCCCTCATATCTGTTCAGTAAATTATGATTCCTCTGAATTTCCTCAATAGTAAAGTCCTTGTACAGTTCCCTTACATACTCACAGTCATTGTATGACAGCAGGAATTTACCTTTTAACCTTTTCAACGTTTTAGCAAGTGTCTCATGATCCTCCGGTTTGAATTCAGCCTGATAATACTTTTCTGTCCCGTAATAAGGTGGATCCAGATAGAAGAAAGCTCGGCTCGTTTTTTTATGTGCAATAACTTTAATTTGCATTTTATGTTGACAATATTTGTATGTTTGTACTATAATTTCAAATAAATGGTAGTATAAAATACAAAAATGGAGGTAGTTTATGAAGAACCAAAATGTAATTTCAAAAAGGAGAATTCTAATGAAAAAGCCAAAAAAACTTTTACTTTTAGCGACAGTTGTCTCAATTTTATTGTCAGGTGTAAATCTAGTAAATGCAGATGCCCTTCAGTTTAATACAGAAGCTACTGCTTGCAACCTAACAGATGTTAATAATAATTTTTTTACAAATTCCACCCCGCTAGATGGTCCAAATGATTCTGATTTTTATATGGTATACAATCCCTCAAGCTCTATCGAACCTTACATTTATACTTTTTCTTTGCAATCCCCCGTTAGTGCAAATGTTGATATGCAGGTTGTAATTTATAACGAGACTAAACAAATCTCGTATCTTAATAAAAACATTGAAGACAACGGGATAAGTCAAAGGGATTCAACATATTTCATACTTAATCCGGGTGAAAAGGCATATATAAGAGTACACTCCCATGACTCATCCTATTCTTCTACATACAATTATTCGCTTACTTATCGTAGGACCTAGTTAGTATAATAAATAAAACGAGAAGCTGACGCTTTTGATATTATTTTGCCCTCAGAGGGAAATCTCTGAGGGCAATTTTTTTATGCTCCGAGTTGTAAAGTCGGCAGAAATGCTAACTCTTTTATTATTCCACACTTAGCTTTACATACTTGGTATATTTCTTTATAATAAGTACCTTTGTCTACTTCTAAAGATATAATGTTTTCTATGGCTCTCTCTAGGAATCTAATGGCATCTATATAAGCAAGTGGTAACTTGTCTCTTTGGTCCTGTTTAAATTCCTAGCGTGGCGTTTACAAGCTTAGAATAAGTCATGTAAAGCTTGCCTGCATTTTTACTTCCCCGTGATTCTGCATGTGGTATAAGTTTTCCAAGTATAATGTCTGTTTCTTCCCTGCGGACTTGTTTGCCTGTTATTCTGAATTGCTGCCATTCTGCATATTGACGTTCCAAAATAAAGCTTCTCATGCGGTAGAATTCTTTAGTTAGTGCAAGCTTAAAATCGACTACGATTTCGGAATTTCTCATTAAGGTCAATATAAATGTGGCCTGTGGTTCATTAAGTTTAAAATATTGTTCTGGCCGGCCGCCTGTACTTTTTCCGTTTAAAACCGCTAAAGTCCCAAGCTGTTTAAATTTATCTTCATATGTATAAATCAATTCTTTTACATTTTTGTGTTTTACACCTGTCCCATCCGCAATTATTAAGCTATTTGTAAGTACATTTTTTCTTTTTATGGTTACTAAATTATTCATATTTTTATTATCTCCCCTCAAAAATAAAAGCCCCGGCAATTATGCCGAAGCTCTTTTAAATATTGAGAGGTTAGAGGGGCTATCATCACGACAGGCTATAACCTCTATTTATTATTGTTTATTTAATTTCACCGCAAAGAAAAAGCTCACAGCCATGGTTGCCATAGATGCAAGCTTTTCGGGGGCTATCTTACCGGTTGCGGTAAAAAATATCATTGCGCCCACAAGGGCAAAGGTTACAATTGTTTTGACGTCTATTAGTTTTGCAAATTTTTCTTTCATAAATCCTAATTCTCCTTATTTAAGTGCCTTGGCTATTTTTATAAATAATGCCGGTAAACTTGATACGGTCTTTTTTGCTTTATCTTCCGGCAATTTTCCAGACCAATAATCGTATGGCGAACCAACCTCTTCAATATTATTTTAAATGCTTCGTTGTATGTCATTTCTTTTCTTACAGGTTTTAAATTCCAGAACCCTTCATTTCCATATGATTCATTCATATCACAACTTATATCGACTACATTTACATCATTTTTGTACTGATATATATTAGCATGTTGTGACTTTTTGCCTCGGCATGCATAGGTCTGCCAACAATACTTAATTCCCCTTTTGTGCATATCCTCACATACTGCACAACTGCCATATACTCCAATGTTATAACCTTTTATTTGTGTTTGTGCTGCTTTCAGGTATGCATATATAGCCGGATAATCAACTGACTGTGCATCAAAGTCTACTGCAAAATATATTGTACTCCCGGCAGGCTGCCCAACTTTTTTTGCTTCTGAATATGCTGCTTTGCCATCTTTTGTACCTTGTATAGCTCCTTTTAAGGCTCCGTTTGCTGATGCTTCGTATACTGATACAATGTTTAGTCCTGCGTTAGTTAGTATCTCGGCCTCTGTTTTTGTAAGCCTCTTCCACGCCATGCTCTCCGGCACCAAGTATCTACATACAAAGTTGTAGCCTGCCGCCTTTAATGCCTTTGCCTGTGAAACTGTTGTTTGAGTAGTGTAGTCAATACCTTTCATTTAAAATCCCTCCATTTTGTTCTATTGTTTTATGGGTTTTAACTGGTAGTTCCCTTAATTCTTCAACAAGTTTTGTAACTGTTCCGTTGCCGCCTAACTTGTGATATGCATCATACATTGCTAAAACGCTCTCAAAACAGTGTATGTATCCTCTTTCCATATACATGTCATAGCATCGTATAATCTCACTTCTTAAAAGAGATTGTGTACCGTCTTTTAATGCTTTTTGGTCACATGACTGTTTATGTATTCGCTTTGCTAATGCTTTATACGCCACTCCCAACCCTCCCGATACAATTGCAAATAAGAACTGTATCCAATACTTAATAATGAAATCCTTCATACTGTCCTCCCTTAGTTGCTAATTTTGAGTAAATTAAAAGGACTACCCATTTTTAAGTAATCCTTTTGGTTCGTGATATTATCCTATTATCTTCATTTTTTCCTCGGCGGTTATCCATCCCTTTGATACCGCAATATCCAGTTGTTCTGCTGTTACTCTTCCTATACTGTATAAATAATTCAACCTTTCAAACATGCTTATACCTCCTGTAAATTTGATGTGATTAAAGTGTCAATTTGTGCTTGTAAATTTAAATTATCTGCAACCAATGTATCCACCGTTTCCTGTAAAACTTGTAATTCGGTTTTATCTTTTTCTGGTAAAGTTTCATTAGGTTCTAAAAATCCAAGAAAATTTCCTTCAGTTATATTTTGAACTTCAATTAATGTATATCCTTGACTTGTTTTATCAGCAATTATTTGCTGTCCTTCTTCCTCTGTTGTGTATTTTATAATAATCATATAATACCTCCGCTAATTCTAAAAATAAAAAAATATCATCCTTCTTATAAAGTACTTGAACAACTTACAGTAGCTATATATAATGTAAAACCGTTAACATTTGAGGCATAGTCTGAATTTGATGTTTTTATATATATTTGAACCTTGTCCCCTGCATTTATTGATATATCCTCAGTAAATATTATTGAGGATATGCCTTTCACAGTACGCTCTGTACCGATAGCGACATCATTAACATATATACGACCATAGGCTGTAGTTGTTGATGAGCCTGCCGATAAATAGAATTTAACTCTAATAGTACCGCCTAACAATGATGTAGTAATTTCTCTCACTTTTGTATACCATGTATTGGTAGTACGTGCTGGGTCACCGCTGTTTCCTATTAAAATATTTCCTGCAATTAATTTTATTGCACTAACCTTTCCACCTCCATTATGGTATCCTTCTACAATTACTTGGTCTACTAGACTTGGAGTAATAGTAACTGCTCCATTATTTGTCATTGTACCAACTTGGTCTGTGTCTACCTCTGTACTATATGTTTCTCCTGCCAGTACCTTACCAGAGGTTGTTGTACCTGTGGCACTAGCCTTGATAAAAAAACAGCTACTAGTTAAGTTATACCAAACTGTATAAGCCCTTCCTGCTGTTAGTGTTGGAGCAGTGGTAGTGTTTGGTTTGTACAATGGCTTACCATTTATAGTTGTATCAGCGCCACTATTATTTGCACTTGCAATAAAATTAATAGGTAACCCATTTTCTAATGTTTCTCTTATTGTAAGTGTTATAGCTGTTGCTGTACCTCCTGCCAATTGGTAGATATTTTCTGACTTATGAATATTTATTTGATTTAGTATATTTCCAGCCACATCACCGCTTAATATATTTTGCACCTGGCCAAACCAGCTATTAAAGGCTGCATCATACTGGGCGAAAAGGCCTGTAGTATCTATTTGTTCCACAACTCCTGACACTATGCCACACAAGGCTGCATTGAAACGTAAATCTGTTATATGTGCCTGATTAATTCCTATGTCTCCATTATTAATTAGGATGTCAGCTATACCAAGTTCATATATGTCCGAGGTCCTTGTTAATAACGATGCTGTAGGGGTACTGGAAGGTGTTCCTTTCAAAACTGATAAAACAATTTGTCTGTTAAGGTGATCCAGTCTCAATACAATCCTGTCAATTCTCTTTAATACTCCGTCAGCCGCATCTATTGAAATATTGAATACACCAGTATTTTCATAGTAATAGCCGTTTATCCATGCTTTCCCTGCAGCGACTGATATATTCATTCCACCTGAAGCTGTCACGGCTAAATTGTTACCCGGATTTGGATAAACTCCGTTTCCGATAAAGCTCCCGAAATAGGCAGCATAATCGGAGGCATTGTATTTTCTGTCCCCGTTTATACTGTTAAAAAAACTGCTTTTTTGCACTGTTTATTCCCCCTTCAAAATATCCTTCAATTCCGGAAGTGGACTCCCGAAAGTAGGTGTTAGTGTTATGATACCGTTTTCATATACTTCTTCGATTTCGGTTATACGAAAATCAATGGCTTTGTTCCATGCTCGATTCCTACAGGTAACAATATCTCCAAGGTCAAACTCCTTTTTATATACCAAACTTGATTGAAGGTTTACATTGCTTTCGAAAGTCTCATTTTTGACTGCCTGGGCCAAAGCTTCATTACCACGCTGAATTAACAATGCCTTGTAGCCATTGTCCGTTAAATCACCTTTTTGTATATCTTTGGCATCAACGAATAGTTCCCGTCTTTCAAGGCCTGTTATATCTCCCACTGTAACAATTACCCTTGATGCTCCTTCTCCTTCACCGCCCACTATTGCAACAGTCCTATAATTTTCAGTTTCAAGAGAATATTTACTGTCGGTTACATTTTCAAATTCTTCGGAGAAAATGGCCCTTGGATTTACGTTCTGAGCTGCACTTCTGTTAACCCCCCGATAACATTCAAACAAAAGCTTTTTATCTTTTCTGTCGAATCTAACCCTGTATCCGATATTGCTTACCTGAGCGATTTTAGTTAATGTAGTGCATACGTTTTTATAAGTTACCTGCAAATCAACTGTTTCTGTATAATTTTTTAATTCTCCCAACTCCAGAAACGGTATTGCATTCATATTACTGACAAGTGTCCTCATGGCAAGTTCTGCTGTGGTATTTAACACGGTTTCCTTTATTACTATTCGCCGTTCAGTGAGGGATGATAAAAAGCGTCCTTTGACTATAAGGTCCTCTTTATCTATACTGATTCCTTCAATTATTCCGGCTTCATCTACATCCCTTCGAGCAATTATATTGTCCTCTTCAAGTAGTTTCATACTATCAGCGGTGTACTTTAAATGAAGTTCAAATTCCCCGGGCTGAAAATACCTTCTCCGCCACCTCAAACTGTCAAACACATCAATAAGTCCAATTAAATCAAGGCTTCTGTTATATATGTAAAGTTCCATATCACACCCCCAGATAGGCCGGAGTATAGTAAATTAATACTTCCAGGTTATTGAGGTTTTGGTCAGCGTTGTACCTGATAAGATTATCTCCCGGTTCAAATTGCAGAAATACGCTGTCAGGATCAAGAGCATTAATCACGTTTGTTATAATTCCTGATCTGTTTAATTCTGCTCTTTTCTTTCCATATAGGGTACTTACCGTTATGATATCTCCGGCCTCCATTTCAATATTAATTTTAAGCTCCTGTTGCTTGTAAACATCAAAAATACTCGGATTTAACACACTTCCCAAAGCTTTAAATTCTACTACCATCCCAAGTGGTATGTCTCCGTTATTAATTACATTGACCACAAGACTCAACTGTCTTTGGCCCATTTCACTACCATCAGGTATTATTTTAAGTGGAAATTCAAATGCCGGAAGCCATGAAGCAATATTATTGCGGATACTGTTGATATCCTCCCAAAATGGGCTAGGACACAGTAAACTTAGTGATGCGGTCTTTGGAATTTTATTATCATTAAGGTCAAGACTTTCAACTCTGCATGAAATTTTTCTCTTTATGTTATCCTGTTCAAATATCAAAGTACCTTCCGATTTAGGAATAAAAACACTGTATAGAAGATTCCTGTTGGCTGAATAGTTGTTCTCAATCTGAAAATCAATAACAATATTCCTCACTTCTATTGTGCTACCTATATAGCTTTCACCGTCCTGACCCGAGCCTTTGGAGGTATTGATTTTTGTCTTAGGGGTATTTGTACCTCCATCAAAGTTAACTAAATAGAAAGGATCAAAGTACCCTATTTGAATACTTCGACCCTTATTATTTATATATGTTAATATCTTTGGCATTTTACACCCCCAGAACTAAACGTCTTGAAGCATTTCTGGTCTGCCTTGCAACTTCGGACGGTGTTAACGGTGTAGGACTGTAAATGTTAACAGTTTGGTTGTAATCTCCCGAATGTCCGTTTCCACTAGATAAACTGTTGTTGCCCGGTATATAATCCTGTTTATTAACAGGTATTGCCTTTGCCATGTTTGACGATACACTACCCATTTCTGCTTCAAAGCCAACCCCGATTCCCTGGGCCATGTATTTTCCAACCTCATCAGCCAACACACGAGAAGGGGAATGTATATTAAGAACCGACTTAATACTGTTTACTATGCCATTTGCAAATCCGGTAATTTTATCTTTTAGCCATCCTACTGCACCCGACATGCCATTCCATATCCCTTCAACAATGTTCTTGCCTATATTGACCATTTTGTTTGGCAGCTCCAACATGAACCCAACAAATTTCGCTATAAACGAAGGTAAGTTATTATTCGCCCAATTGATAAGTTCTGATTTGAGATTATTGAATTTATCCTTAATTCCGATTATTGCATTCCACACCTTGCCCGGCAGTCCCTTGAAAAATTTAACCACATCATTGATAAAACCATCCACAAAGTTTTTAAAACCGTCACAGTTGTCATAGAGTAGTTTAAATGCTCCCGCAAAAGGATTGACTATCATTAATAACAGTGCTTGCCAGTTACCTTTTATAAAGTCAATTACGGTATTAAAAATACCTTTCACTTTTTCAACGGCTGTAGACACGGCACTTTTTATCTTGTCCCATATTCCGATTATTGCATCCCTAAAACCTTCATTTGTATTCCACAACACTATTATTGCAGCAACTAATCCAGCCACCAATGTTGCTATTAAAGCTATAGGATTTGCTGTCATTGCAAGATTGAATAGTTTTTGAGCTAGTGTAGCACCTTCTAGCGCTTTTGTAAACCCAATAATTCCTTGCACCATAGTAACTATATTCCAAGTAGCCAAACCAACTCCAATTGCCGTGATAGTCGCTAAAACAATAGCTTGATTATGTACTATCCATCTGACAATATTTTCAATTAATTTAGACAAGTTTTCCATAGCTGGCACTAACTTTTCAGCGATTTGACCTCCAATTACTCCGAAACTGCTCATAGTAGTTGCCTTCAATTTGTCTACCCCATCAGCAAAGGTATTAGCACCATCTAAAGCTTCTTGGGATAAAATCAAACCAGCTGCTTCCGCTTCTTCGCCATATTTCTTTAAATCTTCGGCACCCCCAAGTATCAATGGATTTAAATCTTGAGCAGACTTACCAAATATTTGCATAGCAAATGCATCTCTTTGGGTTTCATTCTCCATTTTACCAAGAGCATCTATTACTTCATTAAACACGTCTTGATTATCTCTTAATTTCCCTTCATTGTCTGTTATGGTTATTCCTAAAGCCTTGAATGCTTCTTCTTGGTTTTTGCTGCCTTGTCGTGCGCTTTCCATATTTCTTGTGAGTTTTGCCATAGAACCTGTTAAAGTTTCCATGGATACATCAATTCTATCACTAGCATACTGGAATTTCTGTATCTGTTCAGTTGATAATCCCGTCTGTTTTGCCAGTGTATTGATATCGTCAGCTGCAGCTCCTGCTTGTACAGCCATACCTATTAACCCAGTACCTATTCCAGCTGCCGCAACTGTTGCGCCCTTCATAAAGTTATTCATTTTCTCAGATTTTTCTCCAAGAAAATCAATTTCTTTATTGGTCTTTTTAGCCTGATCTTCTACCTTCTTTAGTTCGGTTTCGGTTTTTGCAACTTCTCTTTGAAAGGCCCTGTATTGCTCTTCGGATATTTTCCCTTGCTTAACTTGCTCCTGAACCTGTTTTTCAGCTTCTTTGAGGGTATTCAGTTTGCTTTTGGTGTTATCAACCGAATCTGCAAGAAGTTTCTGCTTCTGTGCCAGCAATTCAGTGTTGGTGGGGTCAAGCTTTAATAACCTTTCAACCTGTTTAAGCTCGTTCTGCAAATCCCGGCTTGTCTTATTTACATCACCAAGTGCTTTATTTAATGGCCCTGTATTACCGCCAATTTCAACTGTTATTCCCTTTATTGTTCCTCCTGCCAATGTCATTCCTCCTTTCCGAAATTCTTCCTCAACTTGGCTCTATCTGGTTTGGTCTGTTCAAGGATCCAGCACCTTTCTAAATACTTTTGTCCATCTTCCGATTGCATATATTTATATATCACTGCATCCCGAAGTATTGCCTGATACTCAAAAATGTTAAGTTCATAGATTTGAGCAAAATTAAAGCCGGTATATTCAGATACCAGCTTTTCTTCAATATAACTAAGTTTATAATGTCCCTCGTCTGTATCATCAGGACAGCGAGGGATTTTCAGTTTGGGCTGTTTTTGACCACTGCTATCCATTTAAAATATTCAGTCAGTATTGCTTTATACTGGTCAATATCCAGTTCGTCAATTATGTCTTCGGACACTTTATAGTTTGATTTATTCTTACTCAAAATCAAGCTTATCGCCTCGGACAGTTTGTCTATTGACTGCTCGCCCTGTTGATTTGATAAGGAAAGGATTTTCTTTAATACTTTTATTTTTGGCGGCTCCACATCAAGCTCCAACCCGTCTATTTTTATATGAAAAAATCTTTTGTTTATAGTGCTTATATCAAACATATTATTATCACCTCTTTAAAATTCAAGGGGCCAGAAGGCCCCTTGTTAATTAACCTGCTACCGGAATTTCCTCTTCATATTTTATAAGTGTTCCTTCATTGTCCTGTGGCTGTGCCTTAAATTCTGCATCAATCACTGTTTCTTTATCCTTCTTGAAAGCCAAGGAAAATCCCGCCTGATTTTGCCCAACAATAGTAACTCTAATATCACCGTCGGTGGAATCTTCATGTACAAAATGTAAGACATATTTTTTGCCGTTTTCATTTCCTACTCCACCGATTTTTACGGTTCTTACCCCGGCAGATTCGGTTACTCTTGCTGTACTACAAAGTTTCGTAAGTGTTTTCCCATTCCAGGTCATTATTCCGGATTTTAGTGAAGCTTCTTCTTCAGTAATTATCACTTTTGTTACTTTTCCCATGTCATCCTTAGCTTCATAAAATTTGGGCTTATACTCCAAGCTTGCTCCACCCAGAATAGCCCCTAATTGGTTTTCTTCTGTTTCTAAAGCTGTTTTTTCCGGGAGTGTCCCTGTGAACTCCATACAGTATAAAGTACCACTACCCAACACTATCTTTTCACCATCTGTAACCATTTTTCTACCTTCTTTCTATAACTTTGATTTGATAAACCACTTGATACATTTGCTCTGATTGTATGTACTCCTCAAAGGTTTTGTATTCAGGGTCTATTGTGTTTAATATTTCTTCAATTTTCCGCTCTGCTTCCAAGTCTTTTTTAACAGTGTAAAGTTCGACCTGATAGTTTTTAAACTTTCCATGCACTTTGTAGTCAGATGAAATATTATCATCAGTAGTCCTAATGTAAACGATGTAAGGCGGATCCGGCGATGTTGTAAAATGGTGGTATGCCACGGGATATCCAATTGTTTTCAGCTGATTGCACAGCTCTATTTGTGTCATTTTTGCACCGCCCTTTCAAGCCGTTCAACAAGTTCTTTCTTCGCCTTTTCTTCATTAGTAGAAATATGAAGCCTGCCTTCTACCCTTCCGCCGCCTGTTTTAGCGTGGCCGAATTCCAGTAGGTGTGTCAGCTGATATTCTGTTGCATTGTAAGTGGTCAGCCGGATATTGTCTCTGTCTTCGTATTCCACCTTTGACCGCCAACCTTTAGCATATTTCCCCGTACCATCAAATAGGTTTTTACTATCCTGTCTGATTGCCTCGGTCATTTCCTTGCTTACATCCTTGCAGGTCTTTTTTACCTCCTGAGTTACCTCTGTAGAATACTCAGACAATACTGCTGCCAATTGTGCTTCCAGGTCGCTCATGTAACACCCACTTTCTTGTTACAGTACAATTCCAACAACCCGCCGCCCCGCGGATATGTACGGTATATGCTATATGTCTTGTCCTCATATTTAAGGGCTGTTTCCCCATCGTATTCCTCTAAATCTATAACAAGCAAATGTTCAGGTTTTATTCCAGACTGTCCTGCATTATAGAATTCAGATGAATTGACAGGTAACTCAACACAGTAAACAAGCCTCTCCATTGGTGTTTCCAACTGATTCCCTATATTGTCATCACTAACGGTTGTAGATAGCAGATAGCAAACAAGGTCTAACGATATGCTTTCCTTATTAGATATACTTTTAAGTTTCAGCATATTGTGACCTCGCTTTCACTACCCGGTTTCTCAACCTGTATGTCAAGTTTTGAGGTAATCCTACATCTTCCTGCCGTTTCCGGTACTTCCATGCGGCATAGTCGGATAATAGCATTTGGTCTTCCACATTACTTAAATCCAGAGTTATTCTCTTATACTCAATTTCTTTTTGTGCTGCCAGAATCGTTGAAATGAAATAAGCATCTCTTAAGTTATGAGTTATACCAAGGTCAATTTTCAGAAGAGTTAATATAATTTCCATGTCCTATGCCTCAGATGTATATTCCAGTGTTACAAGCACAAAAGCTTCCTTCTTGGTTGGCTTGCCATCAAACCTGCCCTTACCTCTGAAAGCCATCTGGTCTTCGGTAAACTTAACATGCTCTGACTTGTCGATTGATACATTTTCTCTTTCAACGAGTGTATACTTGCTAAAATCTCCATAAAGGATTGTATCGTCGTCATGTTATTATTGAACACAACTCTTAAACCTAGCAAATCAGGGTTCTTTAGGTTTGGCAATTTTGCAACAACTTCCCCTGTAGAAGTAGGCTGAACGCTATATCCAAGCAGTCTGTTATAATATGTAGAACGTTTCATGACTGCAACAATTTCACCTATGCTGTCTTTACCTGTGTCTATTACAGCGATCGGTTTAACAATATCGGCATACCCAGTTGGATCTGTAACTATTACTTTGTTTGATGTTGGCAACTGAGGGATAATCCCTTCGGGCTGTTTACCAGTAGCTCCTGTCCCTTTTAATATTGCTAAGTCAAGACCAATTGATATTGCACGTGCAATTTTTTTGACTACGTAATCATCAAGGTTGATTATGCTATCCTGTAACATTGAGTTATCAACAAAAGTAACTTTACCAATCTTGTAACCGTCAAAGCTAATATCAGTAATTGTTCCGACTTCCCCAGTTGGTATTGTGCCAGTCTGTTCAATCCATGTTGCTGCGGTAGTATCAGTATCAATTAATATTCTGGCTGTTCCTTTTACGGTTATTCTATCGACCAATGGATATAACGTTGAGTAATCTCCCAATATATCCATTATGCGGTTAATAACTACTTCTGGTATTGTCAACCCTTCGCCACCGATTGCTCTGAGGTTTTTGAATTTGTTATAGAACTCTTTAACCTCTGCCCTCTCGTAGTACTCCCCTGTCTTCAAAAGCTCCCTTACCTGATACCTGTTCATACTGTTTCCTCCTCTTTCTTCAATTTCTTTTTTTGGTGGTTTTGGATTGTTTCCTCTTGCTTCAATTTCAGCAATTTCACCCTCAATACGTGTGATTTCAGCTGAGACACTTGTAATTTTTTCATCTGTACCAGCTTCAGTAATTTCATTTTCAAGGTCATCAATACCCTGTTGTACAAGAGCGATATCTTCGTCAGTCTTGGCTTCCTCTAGAGCCGTTTTAAGTTCGTCCTGCCTTTTCTTAAAATCGGTTCTCTTCTCCTGTAGAATCTGCATTTCAGCATTTCTTTGCTTTAACTCGGCCTGTAATTTTAGCTGTTTTAGCATCTAATCCCCTCCAGTTTCTTTTTTAAATCTATCTTCCTTTGCTCCCGGCTTCTTTTTTGAGACACCTCAAAGTCTTTCTGCCTTGCCTGTATTTCTGTCTGCGGGTATGCCGGAAATGTACATATTGAAACCTCCATTGTGTCTGCTTCATTCACTGTCCAGTGCAATCCGTCATCCCGTTCCTCATAGTCCTCTCCTTTAGGCTCAAACCCGAAGGAGCATCCTGATATGTCCCCTCTTTCAACCCGTGCATAGACGTCCATTGCCTGTGAATCATTGGGGTTAATCTTTACACTGCCCCACAAGCCATATGCATCCACTCTCAGTTCAAGAGTCTTACTTGCTGTTCTGCCCAAAACAAATCCGCTGTCATGGTTGAACAAACAGCGGATATCGTTATTTTTTATTGAATTGTCGAATGCCCCTCTTGCTATCTTCTCAAAACACCGGGGCCAGAGTTCGGTTTCCTGCTCAAATACTGCGAAATATCCTTCTATGTATTTTTCATTTTCACCTTCTGCCCGGGTTTTAAGTTCACTTTTGAAATAGGAGTATCTTTTATTCAGCACCAGTATCACCACCTTTCAATTTTTTCTGGTCTCCAACCCTCTCCACAGGTACATAATTTTCAAGCACAATATAATCGTTCATTCCGGGTTTATCTACAGGAGGATAATCAAACTCTGCCCTTCCTTCATTCCTGTTCAGCATACCTCCGCCAACAAGCTCCTTCACAAACTGAACCTGCTCTGTAAGGTTGTACTGCATAAGAGATTTAGGGTTAAATTTAAAGTACATTGTCGGTGAAAATAAAAGTTTCTTGGACAACTCCTGCTGCAGGATCATGGCTATGGACATTATCTTCGTTGAAATAAAATTGTTGTACTCTTCCTTATTAAAAGCACCTACTCCGACCATAAAGCCGGGAACTCCTATTGCCGCCGCTATAACTTTCAGGTCTAGGGTTATACTGTCCTGTATTGCAAGGTCATTAAGGGTAAGGGGTTGTATTGTTTTAACATCTATCTCCCCGGCCGGAATCAACCACGGCTCACCTATTTCAGTTGTCTTAGTGTAGCTGCCGAGAATTTTTGCCCGCTTTTCAGGATCCTGCAATTCTTCTGCATCAGAATTTATTGATATTATCATGCTCGGTTTCCATTTGCTTTTCAGGAACCCTTTTTTAGTTGCATTTGCTTGCAGGAGGTTCATCACCGTTTCTTTAATCAACTGTGTGTAGCCTTGTCCTTTAAAGGGGTAATCATCATCGGGATTCAAAACAAAATGCAGTACTTCGTCAGGATAATACAGTGTACCTCTATACCTTATTTGATAACTGTCCCCGACTTCATCAAAATGCAGACTGTCGGCATTAAGTATTTTCAGGTTATCAATCAAGCCGTTTTTTATCTGTGGGTATGCAACCGCATTACCGGTTAGTATCATGTCTGTAACAAGCTTGTGAATGAAGTTTTTTCGGGTCATGTTATTGTTTGGATATATATCGATCTTCTTTGATAGTTCATTTTTCAGCCGTATATCACCGTTTTCTCCGTTCTCCATTAACATGATTGTCATGTTGGACACCAAATCAGCTATCTTAAAAACACACCTTCTTATTTCTTCATTTTTGGATAATGGCGTATAGCCTTCCGGGCAAAGTATGTCTCTGGCATCCGTACCGCTAAGCCATAACGTTACCGGGTCTGCCCGTGTCTTATGCCTTCTAAATGGATTTTTCAATTTCATCACCAGCTTTCTAAAACCATCCGCTTAGTTTACCTTTTTCCAATGCTTCCAATTTCCTTACACATGCAAAAACAGAGGCATCGAATATATCGATCCTCTGGGAGTCCTCAACCTTTTCATACTGTACCATGTCATCCGTTTTCTCAATCGCTCTTACATTCTGAACACAATATTCATATGCCTGGGAGCTGAGATAATATAAATTGCCGTCTTTTGCCTTTTGCTCTATTCTTCTGAAACCCTCAGACTTTTTATAGAAATATTGAGGCTGGTCAATAATATTGAAGTTTGCTTTCTTCATTCCAATAAAATATTCTCTACAGAATTTTCTATCATGCCCAACCTGCTTTATTTTAAAGCCCATGTTTCTCATTTTTTTAAACCAGTTGACAATCTCAGCATGATTAACTGTTGCCGAATTACTCATATCAAGCCAGCCGTCATCCTTCCAACCAAAAAGCGGGATGCTGTCTTCATCTGCCTTTTGAGCTGCCGCAACTATAGGAAACCATGCATGGGAGATTATAATATCTATTTCCTCAGGGACTTCTATTGTCTCTCCCTTTTCATTTGTAATTTTAATCATCCGCCCGGTCATACAACTTCCATATAAAGCAGCTGCAGTCAAGTCATGGAGCTTTGACAAGTCCGCACCGCCATACCATTCAATGGGCAGGTTTTTCAAAAACTCAATTTTTTTATCCAGTCTCCACTCAGGCTTGATGTTCAGCTTTGCTTCGGAAGCTGTGTCAGACTTTCTAAACTCATCAATGTTGAAATATGCTCTTAATGCAGCAGTAAATACATTTAATGATTTGGCAAAAAAGTCTTTTCTCAACTGAGGATCATTCATGGCCTGCAAGGAATCATTCAAAATATCATCGGGCCGGATTGAGACTCCATATGCCGGGTTTGCCATCTCATGAATTACCGGGTTTGTATAGTCAACATCCCCGTTCTCTTTTTCGTCTGCCTTGCAAATAAAGACAAAGTACTGCTCATCGGTTACTGTCCTATCTAGTATCTTTTTGCAGTACTGAAGCTTTTGATAACAGAAGCTTGTCATACTGTCTCCGGCAGTAGTAATACCTATCATCAATTTATTTGTGTATGCCTTCATTGCTTCCTTGATAATGTTGTACTGCTTTGGTGTCTTATACGCGAGTATTTCATCAGCTATACCGATATTACAGTTAAGTGAATCCTGACTGTCAGGGTTCGCCGCCAATGCCTGAATAAATAAAGAACCGTCATCCAAATCCCCGCTAATGCTGTGTTCCTGATTATTGTCGATAACCCGGAAGTTTTCCTTCTCTCCCATCTGTTCCAGATTGAAATTGATAAAGTTGAAGCTTTCAAGGGACTGTTTCAAGGCCGCTGCAACAATATATACCTTGCTGCCACTTCGCCTTTCCAAAATACCAAGGGCCCATGCAAGAGCAGCGGCAAAACTTGTCTTGATATTTTTTCGTGGAATAAAAATAAACGCCTCTTTGAAGCGTCTTCTTTTGGTCCCTTTGTGGTAAAACCCCAAAATGTTATATACAATGAATTTGTGAAACGGTTCCAATAAAAAAGGCGTACCCCGAAGTGGAGTGCCGTCCAACTTTTCCCCTTGCATATGTACGAAAGTGTTTTCAATCAACTCAATAACGAATTCGGCATCATCAGTCCTAAAGTCGTATAGTGGATTTTCTATGTCCTTTAAAAACCTTTGACAGCATTGAATCTGTTCTTTACAAGCAATTTTTCTATGGCCTGTGATACTTCTGGCATACTCCATTACAATATCAAAATTGTTAACTTTAGAATTAGCCATTCTTACTCATCACCTGTGTGAGCTTGCTTGTTTTTTTCTTAGCTTTCATTTCGTCATTTATTTTTTTCAAACCTAATGGAGTCAATCCCAAAATGTTTCTATAGTTGACCAGGTCACTCCGCAAATTTTCAATAGCCAAATATGTTGCTGTTTTTCTTATGTTTGTGAATCCTGAATTATTGGTGTACTCCTCCATCATCTTGCCGCCGCTGATAATGAAATCTTTGTATGCCCGATTGTAAATCTGCTGAGTCTCAGCATAAATTTTAACAGTGGCATCAAATTGTGGTTTGTAAGTATTGACTTCCTGCATTTCTTTAATTGTGTTTTTAATGATTTTGTTAACTTCTTTTTGTTCCGGTGACATTGACATTTTTAACAACCCCCTTTTTTTAAAAAATTCCGGTCTATTGGAAAAGCCTCCCTATCCCCGGTGTCCCAAAGTTAATTATTTTTGCTATTGGGTGGGGGGGTTCTTTTCCTCAATGCTTCTCCCAGTGTTGTCAATTTCTTTGTAAGCCTGTCATGCATCTTGTTGTGTACGCTATTTGCAAGGGATATGAGATTCCAATCCTCCCATGCGTACTCTGGATATTCATCAGCAGGCCAAATGTGATGAACCATATCAGCATCGATTCTTTTTCCATACCTTTTGCTTTCCTGACACATATAACCGTCACGCTTTAAAATGTGTTTTCTTTTCCGTTCCCACCGCTTGGAATTATAATCAATCATATTAACACCTCAACAAATTAAAATTTACATATATTATAGAAGGAAAAATTTTCTCACTTTAACATATCTACTATTCTGTTAAACTGGCATTTTCCTTGTAAAGCCTTGTATTAATGCATCTTAGGATAACATTGCAAATGAGTTTAACACGTTCTCGTTATGTTAATGTCAAATCAAAATAAACGAAATTTCTTCATGCTCTTATTGATGTCTTCCTGCTCAATCCCAATGTACCTTAAAGTGATGTTTTGGCTTGAATGATTGAATATTGTCATTAACAATGCTGCATCTTTGAACTGTTTATAGTGTTGATAACCAAATGTTTTTCTTAATGTGTGAGTACCGAGGTCAGGTATGTCAAATAAATTGCCAACCTCTTTCATTATCTGATATGCTCTTACCCGACTTAAAGGAGTATTTTTCCCTTGTCTACTTGGTATTAAATATTCGTTAGGGTTCTTCCCTTCACAATATTTTTTTAATTCTTTTTTTAACTCAGGATTTATTTCAAACTTTTTCTCTTTCTTAGTTTTCTTTTCACGAATCCCGATTACGTCTTTATTTTTAACATCACATATCCGTAGTTTAAGAATGTCTGAAATTCTAAGTCCTGAATAAGCAACAGTGTAGAACATAATAAAGTCTCTTTTATTATTCATCTTTAGGTACGAACAAATTTGTTTGATTTTTTCAGGATCCCTTATAGGGTCAACAGTGTTCATCTCAAACCACCTTCTTTTATTTAAATCTTTAGGAAAACAAAAATACCGCTCCGGCCTTCACCCCGAAACGGTACTTTTCAGATTACATAATAACATCATTCATTGTGACATTGCATCGACATGTTTTGGACATTTATGCATCCAGCTTCAACCCATCCACACCAAATATCAAAACCGATAATTCTTCAATGGCATCTTTCCTGTCCCTTTCAATAGTCTTGGTACTGCAATACAGCTCTTCGGCCATCTGGTTGTAAGTCTTTTTGTCAATATACAGACCCACAAGCACCTTGTATTTTCTCTCCTTTTCCGGCTCGGATTTTGTTATGTACTTGTAGTACCCAAGAATCCTTTTGATGTGGTTAACAATAAGAAATGTTCTTTCCCTTGTCCTCATAATTGAACGGACATAAACTTCGTCCTCATCGTCCTCCACCTCATCCAGAATATCAATTGCATTGGCCTGCTTTAGCTGTTTGCTGGTATACAATGCTGTGTTGCAGTGTGCAACAAATTTGTTGTAATTCTTAAGCAGTAAATCAGTGTTCCTTAACCTCCTGTCAAACCTTGATTTCCTTTTTTCCTCCTTCTCCTTGTTGATCCTGTCCAGAGCTTCCCTGACTCCGGCTTGGACTCCAATCTGAATAATCTTGTCAATTGAAAATTCCACTTCATCTCCCGCCTTTCTCTCTCTAATCTTGTTTTCTTCTGCATCTGTGTTATAATAAAAATGAACATGTGTTTGGGCGAGAGAGCCCTTTTTTTTTGCGTAATGTGTAATAATTTTTACATATTTGAATTTAATGGGATATTAGTAAAACTTTTGTATTATCGACTTTTTTATGATAAAATTTCATAAAGGAGTTGATTCATATGAAAAAATGTTTTATTGTGTGCCCTATCGGAGACGACAACTCTCCAACGCGTAAGCGATCTGACTCGCTATTTAAGCATATAATTACTGCTGTATGTTCGTCTTGTGAGTTTGAACCTGTTAGAGTTGATCAGATAAACGACACTGGTTCAATTACTGAATCAATAATTAATAATCTCCATGAATCTGATCTGGTGTTAGCAGATTTAACAGACCATAACCCTAATGCATTTTTTGAACTAGGGTACCGATTTTCTTTAAGTAAACCGGTAATTCTATTATGTGAAAAAGGAACACCCCTTCCGTTTGATCTGGCTGCAATCAGAACATTTTTTTATGATCTTTCTGATTTGGATGCAGTGTATGAACTCAAAAACAGGCTAGTTAAAACCATTCAAAGTATGAACTTCGATAATGTTAAACCTGTTATACAAACTCAGACACCTAATTTTAATGAGCAAATTTTACAAGAAATATTTAAAATTCAAGATTTAATTATGCAATTAACAAATGAAATATCATCTAAAGATAATAATACAGTTTCTGTGTTGGCTGATAAACTACTACATAACGGTTCCAAAACTAGTGAAGCTACTTTAATTGAAACTCTTTTACCTACATTGCTAAATGACCCAGAAAAATTCATAAGTCTTATGGAAATGATGAAAAAGTATAGTGATTAATGTCTAAGTATTATTCTAATAAATTTTTAATAGGCTCTATGAGCCTATTTTTTTAATTATTTTCTGCTTATCATTCGTTTATTTTTACCATTCTAGCAACAGTTATATACCTCATATCACCTATTCAATTTTCAAAGTCCAGCCAACTAAAAATCCCGCTTACCCTATTACTCTTTTTTTGCACCTGTTGTTTAGTATCAAGTAATTTAAAATAGCAGCTTCAACCTTCTGTTTGCAAATCCATTTATCTACCTTGTTTCCTCTGACTTTCTCCGACAGAAGCATATCGTGTGCAATTCTATCAATGGACTTACCGATTCTAAATTCTGAAACAATTAAGGTGTCAGTGTATTCAACCATAAAAATCACTCCATTTCCTTCTCAATCTATTTTCTATCATTTTTACATTTTCAGCCCGTGTTATTAAAGAACCATCAAAGTATTCGTCTCCGTATTCCCTCTGTTCGAAGTTGCTCCTGTTAGATGTCTGCTCCTTTTTCTGGGAGGAAAACAAGGTACTGTTCTTTTCCCATGTCCTTACACAGGCTTTCCAATCCTTCACTTTTGATTTACCTCTCATCCATCCGTTAGCTATGTAATGGTCAACAAATTTTTCAGCATCCACACTATTATTTCGTTCCTGACAATAATCTTGTACTTCCTCAAGTGTAGGAGGAACAAATTTTTGTGTTTTAGGATTTGACACATATATATCTTTTATTTCTTTAATATTCTTAACATTCTTTATATTCTTTTTATTTGGTTCTCGGTTGGTTGTCTGTTGGTTATTTTGTTGGTTGTCAATATCCTTTAAAGCCTTATCATTACTAGCGTTGTCGTTGGTTGTATCGTTGGTTATGTTTTGGAGTATATTTACCCTATCAGTGTCTAAAGTGTCATTTGCCTGATACTTCTCCCAGTTTACAACCGTAATAACAGAATACCTTCTGCCTACAGTGTCAAGTGTAATCATTGAATCCTGCTTCAAGAGGTCAATAATACTTCTAAGCTTGCCCTCTGGAATATTAAGTAGCCTGCTCCACTCAGGACGGCCATAGATCAGCTGTCCTGAATGAATAGTCACCATTGTTCCCTTACAGGGCTTTTTATAGTCTTTGTATGCAGCACTAAGAAGAATATAGTTCCAGACTTTAAAAGCATATGCATCTTGAAAAACCCAATGATCAACAATATTTCTATATTCTTTTATAAAACCTTGTATATTACCGCCTCCTGTATATTGGAACTGCAACCTCCGCTAAATCAAATAATGAAAGTTGCCTCGACTGAAGAAATATTTTCTTTTGACAAAACCTTATTAAACTGATCATGCCTTTACTCCCGAACTAATATCAGCTATACAATGAGGACATATATTTTTCCCCTTAAAATTTGTAATCTTCTTAGCATTACCGCAGAATATACAAGCCGGCTCGTACTTTTTCAAAACAATAGTTTCTTCATCCACAAAAATCTCTAAAGCATCCTTCTCCTCAATAGCAAGTGTTCTTCTCAGCTCAACGGGTAAAACAACTCTACCCAACTCATCAACTTTTCTTACAATACCAGTAGCTTTCATATAATTTAAATCCTCCTTAGAATTTGTAATATTTTAAATAACTCAATATTGCTATTCGACCTTCTAAATAGGCAGAATTGTGTCTTTATACTTATTGACACAGGCCAACTGCCCATGCTAGAATCAAATTAACGTATTTATTTTAGCGGCTTTCAATAGCTGCTTTTTTATGTCTTTTTCTACTAAAACAATCTTTCTGTCTCCATCATAGGAAACACTCAAGCCCAGCTTTCTGAGCAATAATGCAAGTTTGACTGTCATAAACTCTGCCCCTCCCTACAAACACACAAGACCTTCGTCAATATATCCGCAATTTACTTCCCTTATAAGACTTTCAAGTTCACCAACACCATATTCCCTGATAAGCTGTTCTTTAAGGGTTTCAATCCAGTATTCAGCCTCCAGTATTTCCTTAACCATCTTCCGCATACGGGACATATCAGTGTTTGTGACACTCTGGTATGCAAACTCCTTGAGACTGTTTACATGCTCCTCGGCTTCCTTCATATTCCTGACAGTAATAGCAGTCAGATTTTTGGGCATCTTGTTTGGAAGTATAAAATTAAGTTTCCTTCCTATAGGGCAATTACATTTGCAGTGTGCATTTAGCAGAGCAGGTTCGTTGTAAAGCCGGGCCATATTGAAAACATTCTGAGGATCCGGCATTGTTTCGCCATTCTCCATATTTGAAAGAGTCTGCCGTGTGACGTGAAGCTTTCCAGCCGCTTCCTTTGTACCAAGCCCACAAGTGATCCGAGCCTGCCGTGCAATTTCTCCAAACTTCATTTTACTTTCACCTCCTATTCGTAAAGTTGAAATGTACCAACTGAAATAGACTTGCAATGTAGCTGGTAATATAATGGCATTGTCAAACACTTCATACCATGCCTTCACTTCTCAAGCCCCTTCCGCCCGGTGTTCCAGTCCCTGGGGAGTTCTCTCCCCCTCCTGCATCTTCAAATCCTCAAGCATTTTGCCAACATAGCGGTCAACATCTCCGACTGTGGCTCTTAGTAGCTTGTTGGTATGTTCCTCAAGTGTTATTTCAGGCACTTCCCCATACGGCTCATAAGTTTCGGAAAGTTTCTCCCCTGTTTTCCTGTCAACCGACACCTTATGGATATACTGCTTAACCTTCACATCAGCCTCAACTGCCACTTCCATCACCTCCGGCAATATAGAATACTTCCCCCAGCTCCTTACCAAAGAATAAGCAAACTTTCTGCATTAGGCCCGGCCCGGGAGAAAACCTCTGGTTCTCAAGCTTGGACAAATATGTACGGGTCACTCCCAAGGCTTCTGCAAGGTCTTCCTGAATAAGTCCCCTGGACTCCCGTAATTTTTGAATATTGTTTTTGATAGGAATGTTCATATTTCCCTTGCCTCCTATGCGGATTCTCGGCAAACCTTTTCCGTACATATTGTTCTGTTGCATACTAAAAAAATTTTTTCTGGATTGATATCATATAATGTTGACATTCTTGAAATCAATTTATTACTTGGTTGCCTTTTACCGTTTTCAAGCATACACAAATAATCTTTTGAAATGTCGAGCTTTTCTGCTGCTTCGTATTGTTTTAAACCAGTTGATTCTCTTATTTCCTTAAGCGTATCCATTGCACACCTCCGTACTTATTGTTCGATTTATTATATTGAACATATTGTACGATGTCAAGTTATTATTTTATTTTTCTGTACAATTAGTTCACATTGTTTAAATAAATCGAACAATTAGTTATAATTTATGTAATAGGAGTGTGAATTTTTTGAATAATAGATTAAGGGAATTAAGAAAAGAAAAAGGTTTAACCCAAATGGAATTAGCTAAACAACTTAATGTTTCCGACAGATCAGTTGGGTTCTATGAAACAGGAGAAAGAGATCCTGATACCGATACATTAAGAAAACTATCTGATTTTTTTGATGTATCTATAGATTATCTCCTATGTAGATCTGATATCCGTAAAACCGGAAAAGTTGAAACGAAGGCTTACCACAATCTTGATATTGCTGGCCTGCCTGATGAAGCCATTAAACAGGTTGAGGACTATATTGAATTTGTAAAGCAGAAGTATAACCCGGATGGGAGTTTAAAGAAGTAAATTATAAATAAAAAGTACATTCCTTTTTTGCATTTATTTAAAATATTTATAAAGATACTTTATATTATGTCCATAGAAAGAATAATTTCAAAGATTCAAATATTTTATATGAGCAAGTACCCGTAATTTTTGAATATTGTTTTTAAAAGGGATATTCATATTTCCCTTGCCTCGGATTCTTGCTTTTCATAAAGGAACTTTGTCCATTCAAAATCCAAGACCACAGCAATCGCTTTTGCTGTGTCAGGTGAAGGTTCCGCACTTCCAGTTTCAAATTTACTAATCACCCTTCTCTCGGCAATCTTTCCCTGTGTTAAGTCTGAGTTTTCTCTAATGATTTTAAACCACTTCATTTCTCATTTACTTCCATATCAAGTGAAGGGTAATATTCACATTTCACGTTTACAAGGTGAAAATAATTCACATACAATAATATAGAGGTATACTTATGGAAGAAAAATTACTTAGGAAATTAAGAGAATCAAAAAAATTAACCCAAGCTGATGTGGCTTCTGCTCTTAAAATTGGAAGAAGCACGTATACTAAATATGAGTCAGGAAAAAGTAAACCAGTCCCTGAAATGCTAATCAAAATAGCTGATTATTTCGGTGTTTCCATTGATTATTTACTTGGACGTTCAAATATACAGAATTTTAATGAATCCAAAATTGCAACAAAGGCCTATTACAATCTTGATGTTACTGGCTTGCCGGATGAAGCTTTAAAGCAAGTGGAAGATTATATCGAACTTATAAAACTGAAATATAACCCGGATGGGGGTTTGAAAGGGAAGTAAATTTTATTTAGGAAACAGCATTTATATGCTGTTTTTTAATTTTATAAGAATTGTGACATTATCTTACACAATTTCATTGTTTTTTATAGCAACAAATGATAATATTTTTGTAAAGCTTGGAATTATTTTGTAAAACATATGTTCTCTTTTTAGAATTTTTGTGATAAAATAAAGGAGTAATTCTATGTATAAAAATATTTATTTTTATAAACTTGATATTAAAAAATTGTTTCAATTAGATTATTTCCCTGAAAGTACATTTTACAAAATTTTCGATGAAAGATTTAATATGAATGATATAAAAGCAAATAAAGATCCTGATTGGGGTCCATACTCATCGTGTTCAATTTGTAATGATCACTTTGTAGATATTTTAGAACATAATAAGACCTGTTTATTTGGTACTATTGGAAGGACAAGAAATGAAAAGCGGCAGCGCAGAATCCGTGATATCACTAATTTGGCTCATAGTGAATTAAGTTTGGCTCCCAACACAATTCTTGAAGATTATACATATTTTTATATGGACTACTTTACTGGAATAATATCTGTTATGAGTGCTAAAGGTGCACCTGATATAAAGATTCTAAAAAATATAATTAACCATGATGCTGAGTTAGATCCAGAAATATATGCTATTAAAAATCGGGATGTAAACAGGTCCCTGGATAAAATCGAGGAAGTGGCTGCTGTTGAGTTATCATTTGCAGTTCCGCCAGAAGAGCTATTAGGTGATAACAAATTATGTACAAGTTTTGAAATTATTAATCAATTTAAAAAGGATGGTTTTGAGCGTTGTCAGTTAAAGCTATACATGGATAGTAAAAACCCAAAGCGGAAGAATCCCCATGATATAATAAATCATACAAAAGAAACTTATAAATTAGTTAATGGCTCTTTTGAAAATGAATACAAACTTGAGAAGTTAGAATTATTAGCCAAACCAACTGATGACCATCAGCAATGTATCAACGTCCTTGAACTTTATTTCACTAAAGGAATGAATATAAAAATTGATGAAAATTTTACAGAGGAAATAATAAAAATTGCTCTTTATGAAGCATATAATACTATTAAAGCAGAATTACTAGAAAACATTGTTCTTCATGTGAAGGTAGGGGTTTAATGTGTTTAAAGTTCTTAATGCTATTTCAGATATAAATAGATTTTTTAGGAAAAATTATATTTGGTTCTTTCCTGTTATTGCTTTACTCTTTTTTGAGCTATTTTTTTGGATAATCAATATTAATGGTAAACTTGATTTAACTAAAGTTGACCAAAATGCTATACTTACTATTAATTTGACACTAGCTGGTTTTTTGTTAACAGGCATAGGAATAATGATTAGTATTAGGGATAAAAGTTTCATTCAAACCTTAATAAAAGCTGGATATTGGGCTAAAATAGAAAGAAGTGTATTCTGGGGAATAGCTTTTCACGTATTGTCAGCCTTATTCGCACTTGTAACCCTAATCACCAGAACAAATAATATTATCATATTTAATATTGAAAACGCTTCTTTCCTTTTTGGCTTAACATATTTTATTATAGTGGTTGTGTGGTTGAAGAAAGCCTTACGGTATATATAGTAAATATGTTTTAAACTCTCTTTAAATTTCTTTATTAAAGATTAATAAGGATTAACCTAATCTTTCTGTATATCTCTTTAATATGAGTTTAAAATCACTTTCATCATAGTCATCCTCTATATTTTTAAAGAGAGGTATTGGCTCATTTTCTATTATTTCCATCATTCTTTTCTCCTTTATTGCCAATCTTTCGTGAATGACCTCGTCAATTGAATTATTTGATAGAATATAATAATAGTTGACTTTTTTCTCAAGGCCATACCTGTGGATTCTATCCTTTGATTGAATAAAATGTGAAACATTAAAAGATCTATCGAGGAAAATTGCGTTATGACATACCTTATGTAGAGAAATAGATTCTGAGGCAGCCATAGGGTTTGCAATAATAACTTTAAACATAGAGTCTGTTTTGTGAAACTCTCTTATTATACTTTCTCGTGTATATGCTGTTATTTCATTCTCTTCCATATCAATAGGCACAGCACCATACAAGACTTCAACATTTATTCCTATTGACATAAGATATTCTTGTAAATCTAAAATGTTTTGAATGAATACAGTCCATATAATAACTTTTTCATCACGATTTAAAATCTCTTTTACTAGTTCTGCTGTTCTAATAAACTTTTGAGGTACTTCATTTGATTTATAATTAATTATACTTTGAATGATTTCATAATCATCAATAAAGACCCCTTCATTAAATCCGTCCTGTGAATAATATTCATCAATCGGTTTTCTTAGCATGAATGGATTAGTTGCTGTCTGCATCAATCTTATGAGCTTTGCATTTATTATTGCATCTCTAATTCCAGTACCCTGCATGCAATTAAAAGACCTCACATAATTATTTTCTATGTATTCATAAATCCGTCTCTGTTGATAACCCATTTCAACTTTTATCGGTGGATGTTCTATCGGTTCGGGAATTTTTAAATCACTTTTTTTAATTCTTATAAAATAAGGTGATATATCATCAATAAGCATACGAACTCTTTCCTCATCACGATGAATCGACATATCCTTTAGTTGATAAAGGTGAAATCTAATAATTTTCTTTGTGGGCCAAATAAATTTAAATAAATTATATAAATCTTCATACCCATTCGGCACAGGCGTACCAGTCAAAATCACTCGTGATTTTGAAAATCTAGAAAGCTCAAGAGCAGTTGATGCAATACTACCACCTGAAGTATTTTTAATTCTATGAGCCTCATCTAAAACTACCATTACCTTATTTTTATTTAAAAAGTATACCAATTCTTGAAAAATGTTTAATATCCCTTGGTAAGATATTAATGTCACCTCTGCTGTCTCTGTTGAGTATAGATAATCGATTTTTTCCTCTCTATTTACTCCTCCAGAAAGTCTTTTAGAATTAGGTTTTACCCCAAAACATTCTTCATATTCATTCTCCCATGGGCCGAAGGAACTCAACGGCCCAATAACAAGTATCTTATCAACATGCTTATTATCTCTTGTATCTAATGATTTCAAATAACAATATGTTCCGTACACAATACTTGTTTTTCCAGCTCCAGGTACAGAAAAATTACAAGCATTCTGTGAAAAAGCGAGATGGAATGAGCATAAAGCTTGTAAAGGGTATAACGTCCTTTCAGGTAAATTAGCTTCTAAACTTTTAATAAAGCTATCAAATTCTGTACTGTCGCAGTTATTATTACGAATATTATAAGCCTTTTTAGAAAATTCTTTAAAATTAACATCCTCCTGAAGGAAATCTTCCATCTCTTTTTTTAAATATTCAGATTGATATTCAGCCATACCAAATTCTATTAACATTTCTCTAATTTGGTTAAGGATTGACTCTTTAGTGTCTTTCTCAAATGGAACTAATATCTCTTCTGGATTTTGAAACTCGGCATGAAGAAAATCCTTTAAAAAGAATACTGCTGTTACATCCGATTTAAGTTCTATCAAATCACCCTTTAGTATGTATGAATTTTTTTCTTTATCAATATCTATTTGAATAGCTCCCATCACTTACTCTTCCTTTTCTCTTTTATTATTTTCTTATAATCATACGTAGCTGAATTAATAGCATTAACTAAATCTTCAACTTTTGTATCCTCATAAAAAGTAGGTTTATAAGGATCTATTAAATCAATTATGCTTAAAATCTTTGTTAACAGTTCTATAGGTTCATTAGCTTTATTTTTATTCTGGATCCAAGCGACCGTTTTTCCAAGGTTCTCCTTCATATTATCTTCAACTTGCTTTTTCCAAAGCGAATCTCTTTCTTTTAAAAGTCTCGTCAAATCGACACCGGGATTTTCCTTGATATACTCTTCAACGGTTTTCTCTTCTTTACTTACTTTGTCAATACTTTCTTTATGCTCTTTATTGAATTGGTCCCAAGCCTCTTTATTACAAAAAACCCCATCCTTCTTGCTTAATTTTATAATATTTCTGTATTCTTTACCTTCGTATTTTGCTCTTATGTAATCAAAGCATACTGCCTTAAGTCTAGATATGTTTAAATTATTATATCCCCAATTTACTTGACTACTACCAGATATTAATCTTTTTAATGTATTGTTTAAATTGATAAAAAGATCCTCGCTATCTTCAAGTTGAGTGTATATTCCTTCATACCCTTTAGTCCGCAAATAATCATCCATCAATTTCATTATTTCTAGCCATTCTACTATTTTTTCCTTTGTTTCGCTCATCATTAAAGCGATATCGCCTTCATTAAATCCAGCCTGTTTTAAATCCTTGCACTTTAAGTATTTTTCTATTGCATCGTATGAAAGTTTTTCATCTTCTCCCATTTGATAAGTGGTTTCAAGCTCCATAATATCTTTGGGAGACATATCTCCCGGCAAGATTACTGCAGTAAAATACTCGCTATGTCCAACGTCATGGCCTTTTTTACGCCATTCATCTCTGTTTTTATGTATTCTTTTTAAAATCATAGCCCTACGATTTCCGTCAATAATTCGTCCATCGCTGGTAACTATTCCATATTTCTGTTGCTCATTCATAACTATATTGTTCATTGTTATTCGATTTTTAGGCTTGTTCGATTCCCACAAAAAATTTTCTATTACTTTTTCATCATCAGGATTTTCTGCATCCAGTTCATGGTGATACTGTTTCTCGTATGATTTTACAAATCTAGCAATCCTTCCATTATATTTATTAAAAATCAAGCAATCCAAAGGTATTCTAAAAGCATTAAATTTTTGAACCGAGCCATTATATTTTATTTTTATTCCAGACATTGCCGGATTATCTTTCTGTTGATCTTTAATATCATTCAATTTACTAATTCTCTCTTTTTTCTCCATTGTATCCTCCTATTTCAATTCATATACTGTAAATTTTACCAAACTATGGCATTGCATTCAATAGAGTGACATTTTTTGATAACAGCAGATTAAGCATGAGTTCTTTTTAAAACATAATAAGTTGTTTAAGAATTACATAAGGTCTTTTTCCAATTCATCCAAAGGGTTATGATTCTTTGAAATTTGATCTTCCCAAACACATGTTTTTATTGTATAATCTTATTGCATATCATTTTTTAACTGTAGTTAATGGGGGGTCTCTTTTGGAAAAAACGGTTTGTGAGTTGTTTGCGGGGGTCGGCGGGTTTCGGAAAGGTTTGGAACAAGCAGGTAATTGGCACTGTGTATGGGCTAATCAGTGGGAACCAAAAAAGGCTTCTCAGCACGCCTTTAATTGTTATGTTCAACATTTCGGTAATAGGCCTGAGCATGTCAATAGGGACATTGCAGAAATTGATAAAAGCACTATACCTGACCACAATCTGCTTATGGGCGGTTTCCCATGTCAGGACTATTCCGTGGCAAGGACAGGGGCTCAAGGAATAGTCGGCCATAAAGGCGTACTGTGGTGGCAGATAAGGGACATATTGATTGAGAAGAATCCAGCCTTCGTACTTCTTGAAAATGTAGACAGACTACTGAAATCACCATCAAGCCAGAGAGGTAGAGACTTTGGTATAATGCTAGCTTGCTTCAATGACCTTGGTTATTCTGTAGAATGGAGAGTTATTAATGCAGCCGACTATGGAATGGCTCAGAGACGTCGCAGGATATTCATTTTTGCCTGTAGGAATGACACCATGTATTTTAACAATATAAATCCTACCGATTTGGAAAGCCATATACACAGAAATGGTTTCTTCGCAGACCAATTTCCTGTAGAGCTAGAATCAAAGTTAAATTCTGAGACTGATTTAATCTACAATGATATAGCCGATATATCAAATCATTTTACATTCAGTTTTAAAAATTCCGGTTTTATGACAGGTGGTAGGATTTATACCGAAGAAACAGTTCCTATATATGAAAACCCGGTTACAATTGGACAAATCCTTGAACATAACGTAGATGAAAGGTACTTTTTAAATGGGGATTTAGCCAAATGGGAATTCCTCAAAGGGGCAAAAAAAATTGAAAGAACTACTGCACAAGGCTTCAAATATACATTTTCTGAGGGAGCTATGGTTTTCCCTGATCCACATGATAGACCTGCAAGAACAATGCTAACAAGCGAATCCAGCCTGAACAGGAGTACCCATGTTGTTAGTGATATTGACCATCCCGATAAATACAGGTTAATTACTCCGGTGGAGGCTGAAAGAATTAACGGCTTCCCCGATAACTGGACAAATACTGGCATGCCTGAAAAATTCAGATATTTCTGCATGGGTAATGCTTTAGTAGTAGGTCTGATTGAGCGTATGGGAAGGAAATTGAATCAGATATTTGAAAATGAACTATAAAGAATAAGGTCGGAAATCCGACCTTATTTTAATCTTGTTACTTTTTCTTTTGTTACTATGTAATGACTATCTGCTAATTGGATTAGCTTATCTTTGTAAATAACAAGGTTTATGGGCTTTTCATCTTTATTTTCAGTAAAGTAAAAATAAAATTTCTTACTTCTATCCTTGTCAATGGGACCATATTGATTCGTATTTCTGATAGCTTGAGCCTTTTTAATCAGACTTATTTTTGTATAATTCCTCCTCCGCTGTTTAATCCTCTTTCCAAGCCATTTTATTCTATACCTCCTATAGAATCATTCTTTGTAATCTGCCCCAGAATATAACTATTATTTAACCAAAAACACTGTTTTGGGAATTCTCCTCCAGTAGGTAATGGATACGTATCAGTCTTATCCCGACCATGAGGCCTTACATGTGCCACTCTGTTTTCTTTTGCACTAGGTAGGTTATTGAATTCCCTTTTACCACTTTTCTTTATAACCTTAACCCCTGATATAACCGTTTCAACTGTCTTTTGCCAAACATCCCTGACATCATCCTCTAAATCATTAAATGGTATATTCCAAAACATAGCTTTTTTAAGTTTAAGCACCTCATTTTCATCGTATTGATAAATTACAAATAAAAATCTGGTATTAAGGAACATTTCTCTTAAAGTTGATTCTTCCCATTCTTCTTTTATTATTTCTGTGAACTTAAAAGCAGGAAACGACATGCTTTCAACTAATTTACCATTGTTCTCCAACCTTATAGTCTTTATTTTTATGTTAGCCTTTTTAAATTCCTCTATTTTCTTACTATTTACACCTAAAATTCCCAACATTACATTGTCAGCAACTCTTGATGCATAATTTTTTGCCTTAGGGTCTATATGTACATCAAAGATTGTTGACAATTCATCTATACTCTTTCCGGCAAAAGCTGATATTTTTGATATTACAAAATCTTCAAATGATTGATTTTTTAATACTTTAGGATCTTTTATTAGAGTTGCATCATAAGTTTTCTTTTCCTTTATAATGTACTCATTTAAAACGTAAGTCATATATGATTGCTTAAGACAAAAAGCTCTCTGCCTTGCCTTTATGTTGTTAAAAGGTTGTTGTCTTACCGTCTCCTTATTGGCACCTTTCGTACATGCCCCTAAAAAATTAGTATCCCCCTCAGAAAGTTCATGTGCTTGTCCTAACCTTATTTTTCCCACAATTTTGTTCCAATCGTCCCTGATTATCAAAAGATCCTTTTCAGGAAATTGAAATAACTGTACAAACTTTATTAAATAATCTAAGCGACTTACGCCTTCTTCATATAAATAAAAAACCAAAAGTAATAAGGCATTTTTCTTCATGAAAGAACTCTTATCAAACTCTTCCTTATGTACTTCCATATAATTGATTATGCCGAGTACAAGACGTTCTTTCGCACAAAACGAATTGGACTTTTTCTTTTTAAAAGGTGTCGCCTTCAACTCAACGCCAGCTTCTTTGAAATCAGGTTCAGAATCACTATTGTTCTGAAGATAAAAAAACTCTTCTTCTAGTAACTGACCAAGACCACCTTTATTTCCAGCCTTTTCAATATCCTTATTAAATATTTCTTTAAAGCTTTTATCTATAAGTTTTTTAGCATAATCTTCAATAGATTTAGGACAATCGTGCTTATAAGGTAATTCCTCAGTTAAGAACATATACCTACCTCACTTGTTAATTTTATACATTTTATACGTTAATTATATCAGCATGCGTAAAAATGTGAAACAACATGTCACATTTTTTATCCTTTTAAAATTATAAGTTATGTTATATAATAGAACATACGTTCGACAAATTATTCGAGGTAACCATATGATACTAACAGAAAAACTAGAATTTATATGTAGAAAATGTCACATTATCAAGGAATTTGCCCCCTTGCCGGAATCAATACTGGGATACTATTATTGTGATGGGAACTACTATGTTATTTTGATTAACGAAAGTATCAGGGATGATGAGAAGCTTTACCGCTGTGTCCTTGCAGAAGAGATAGGCCACTACAGGACCACCATCGGCGATATAACCCCACGGAAATACATGTGCTACAGGGATAGGCTCACGGTGGACAAAATTGAACAATTGGCCTTACGGTGGGCAACAGATTTCATGGTACCTACAGGTATGCTAATTGATTCCCTTAGAGAATGGCTTCAACCGTCATTTGATGGTCTGGTGGAATACTTTCAGGTAACAAATGAGTTCATGCTTCAAAAGTTGGAATTTATGTCAAAGCAGAATTGTCTGTGGGACATAGACGGTAAAAGAAGTTTGTACCTTGCCAACTTTCCGTCAGTACATATTTATGAAAGAATATAACATGGAGGTGTATGTCATGATAGCTGCTATATATGCAAGATATTCAAGCGACAACCAAAGAGAGGAATCCATAGATGCACAGGTAAGGGCCATTAATGAATATGCCCAAAGAAACGGTTATAGCATAGTAAAGATATATTCTGATGAGGCACGATCCGCCACAACAGACAACAGGCCACAGTTCCTGCAGATGATGAAAGACAGTGCAACAGGGCTGTTCAATGCTGTTATAGTCCACATACTGGACAGGTTCAGCCGTGACAGGTACGATTCTGCCTTCTACAAAAGACAGCTGAAAAAGAACGGTGTGAAGCTTATATCTGTTCTGGAAAATCTGGACGACAGCCCGGAGAATATCATTCTTGAATCAGTGTTGGAAGGCATGGCCGAGTACTACAGTGCAAACCTTGCCCGTGAGGTTATGAAGGGCATGAAGGAAACTGCCCTACAGTGCAGGCACAACGGAGGTACTCCACCCCTTGGTTACGATGTACTCTCTGACAAAAGCTATGCTATAAATGAATCTGAAGCACGGATTGTAAGAACCATATTTGAAATGTATGCTTCAGGCCACAGCTACAATGAGATAATTGACACCATGAACCGTGAGGGCTACAGGAGCAAGTCCGGGCGGTCCTTCGGCAAGAATAGCCTCCACGATATACTGAAAAACGAGAAATATACCGGTACATATATTTTCAACCGCACTGTTAGCAAAGCCGGAGGCAAGCGTAATAACCATAGTTCAAAATCGGATGAACATATAATCCGGGTGGAAAACGGAATGCCTGCTATTATTTCAAAGGAATTATGGAATGAGGTGAGTAAAAAGATGATCGGAAACAAACGTGCCAGGGCCGCCAACTCTGCAAAGGAAAACTACCTTTTGAGTGGTCTGGTTTTTTGCGGGGAATGTAATGGTGGTATGTACGGTCAAAGAAAGTTTGCAGGAAGGAACAAAAGTAAATACAGGTGCTACACCTGCGGTACAAGGTACAGGAATCATACCTGCAATATGAAATCTATTGGTGCTGATTTTGTAGAGAACGTTGTCATTGACCAACTTTATAATGAAATTTTCGCTCCGGGGGCTATTGAAAGAATGGCCGACATGCTTTCCGAATATGCAATGTCCCGTTCCTCTGAAATTTCAAACAACATAAAAGAATTCGAAAACGAACTAGCAGGAATTCAAACAAAGATAAATAATACCGTAAATGCTATTGCCAACGGAATGTTCCACCCTTCCATGAAGCAGAAGATGGACGAATTGGAGGCAAGAAAATCAGCTCTGGTAATCAGGATCGAGGAAGCAAAGCGTCAGGCTGAAATAAATTCCCCGTCCAGAGATCAGATTTACTACTACCTCAGTCAGGATGCCGATATAAAAAACAAAAGCCTGGAAGATCAGAAACGGATCATCCAGGCTTATGTTTGCCGTGTTGTCGTTTTCGATAACCATATCGAAACTGACACAATTGTTAGCTTTGTTGGTGGAGGCGAGGGGAGTCGAACCCCTGTCCGAAACCATATCCTCAAGAACTTCTACGGGTGTAGCCTGTAATTTGTGCATTGCTCAGTATCCCTTACGGGACTTGAACCCTGCGTTTCCCTACGGTGGACCCCTACAGGCAGGGTGCCACTTTCGGTAGCCTTTAAGTTCCGACTCGGCTCAAGGCTACGGCCAAATCAGTGCTAGCATTTAACCTTCCTATGCAAAAGGGCTGACTTATCGACGCCAGTGCCCCCAGGTGCAGCAACCTGGGACTGACGGGCTGCCATTAGGCAGCAGCTAAAGCGAAATTATCGTTTTTAGCGTTTAATTTTAAGTTCTCGTTTTTTAAGAGGCCCACGAGAATCCTCTACCCGCTTATCAAGTCTCAACAATCCCGTCGAAACCATTACGCCCCCATGTATAAAATATTATAGAATCAAAAATATTGACCTATAAATAAATTGTAACAGATTAATTTAACAAATTAAAGGCGAACAAATAAGCTTTTAAACAATATTAAATTATCAATAATCAGACTATTATGATAACATCTGATATACAGAACTACAACAACTGATTTATGGAAAATTCACATATATTACCTAAGCTGCTCTTTCATCTTTCTGTCAATTTCTCTCTTAGCATCACGGGCTGCAATATCATCTCTTTTGTCATACAATTTTTTACCGCGAGCAACGCCAAGCTCTATTTTAACCATACCATGTTTTAGGTATGCCTGAACAGGAACCAATGTGAATCCTTTTTGCTGGGTCAACCCTATAAGCCTGTTTATTTCAGACTTGTGTAAAAGAAGCTTCCTGTCACGCAAGGGATCTTTGTTAAAAATATTACCTTGTTCATAAGGGCTTATATGCATTCCGCTGACAATAACTTCGCCATCAACAATAGATGCGTAGCTTTCCTTTAAATTAAGCTTGCCCTGTCTGACAGACTTTACCTCTGTACCTGACAGCACAATGCCTGCTTCCATCGTTTCTTCGATAAAATAATCATGTCGAGCTTTTTTATTTTGAGCAACAATCTTAACTGCTTCCTTAACCATTTTCTTACCGCCCACTGCTAATTTTAATTAATGCCATGTTTCATTAAGATAAAAATAACCCTTTTGTGAAAGGGCTAAAATTAATTATATCACTACAATAACACAAAGGTCAAGTAAACCTACCTATTCATGTTATTCTGGTATTCCCTAAGTTTATCCAACAATTCATATGGAATCTTGAGGCCGCCTCTTCCGCACCCCAACTCAATTCCGGGTTTAAAATTTCCATGAAAATCACTGCCCCCGGTTGCAACCAGTTCATGCTTAATAGCAAGCCTTAAAAAATTACCCGTATCCTCTTTAGTATTTTCACTATAATGAGCTTCTATACCTGCAAGGCCGTACCCTTTAAGTTCTTGCAGCAGTTTATCCATCTCAGCATAACTTTTCCTTAAAAAAACAGGATGAGCAATAACCGGTATACCCCCGGATTTTCTAATAGCCTTAATTCCATCCACAGGCTTAAGCTCAAATCTCTGAAAATAAGCAAGTCCTTCCTTACATAAATAAATGTCAAAGGCTTCGTCTATGGTTTTGACATATCCTTTAGCCACCAAAACTCTGGCGATATGGGGCCTTCCCGTAATATCACCCATTGCCACATCCTTTACCTCCTCCTCTGTAATTTCAATCCCTAACTCATTAAGCCTGCTGATGATTTTTTTGTTCCTATCTTCTCTGCCCTTCTTTACAGTTAATAGCTCAGAACGCATATTCATATAATTATCACTATCGGGAAACAGGCCCAAAATGTGCATTTCAGGTTTATATCTGACGCTTATTTCTATCCCGGGTATAACTTCAACACCTGACCGCTTTCCTTCCTTGATAGCCTCTTCAATGCCATCCACAGTATCATGATCGGTTAACGCCACTGCTGCAAGCCCTCTATCCTTCGCATGGCGGACAAGTTCTGCCGGGCTCATGCTTCCATCTGATGCTGTACTATGCGTATGCAAATCAATAAATTTCTCCATCCAATCATCTCCGTGTTTAAAGTAATCGGGATATCCCGCTTAGTTTTTCCTAAATCGTAAAAACATTAACTAAACCTTCCAGTATATTTCTTCCATACATATTGCAGGGGGAAAAACACCTTTATATATCTGCTGTAAAATGTTATCCATTTTTTTAAGAGAACTGCACGCCTGTTTCTGGGTTATCAGTCCTTTTTCCAGTGCTTCCGCAAGCTCGTCGGCATCAAGTACTTTCATAGTACCATCAGGCATCAGTTTGACATCCAAAAGTAAGTCAATCAATGTAAACCTGTCGGTTTCATTATCAAACTCAACATCAATTATATCACAGTACCAATATGCAAACCTTTTGTCTGCGTCGTAGAATCGGCTTATCTTAATGCCTTCTTTCAAAAAAGTATATGAAATTCCACCGGAAATATCATTTCTCGGCTTAATTGCTTTCCACCTTGTGATTAATAACTCCTCGTCCCTAAACAAAAGTTCATCGCTGGAAATATCAACAGTCTCAAATGGGATATATCTGGTTCGAAATATGCTTGGCTTATTCATTTTATCTCCTAAAGTCATCAAAAATTCTTATGGTTATTATACATTACAAATAATTATTTTTGAAGTGTCTATCTTATTATATGCTAAATGTATTTCCCATTTTATCACTTCTCTAACAGTTAATGCTATAATGTAGTAAATTATTTTATTTTTATGGCAGTTAGGGTCACGGAGGTTTTTAATTATGAAGCATAAGAAGTGCTGCAAAAGCTGTGAGAGAGGTTTATCCCTGCATCTGACAAATGATATATTATGCAAATACCACGGAGTTGTAACGCCGGATTACGTTTGTTTCAGATATAAGGAGAGTACCGTTTTAACCGCTTCAAAAGACGTTAGCCTTAAATGTATTCACTGTGAGAATTTCATTGTACATATTGACTCTCCAAATGAAAATGTAGGCCGTTGCAAGCTCTTCTCAGAAAGACATTTTGATGGTACCAACAGGAACCCTTGTTCCAAATTCAGTAAAAAAATACTAATATCATAATGCAGTGTATATTCAAGCCTTTAAAATGTCTATTAAATGTTTATTCAGTTATACCGATATAATTAATGTAGTTTATACTTACAAAGGAAATGTAGTCAGGTGATTATATGAATATTGATATAGACGCAATTTTTAAACAAAAACTGGCAGAGATAGAAAGCAGACTGGCTGGAATTCCCGGAATGAATACAGGAAACTCCGACAGCTCAGATATTCCTTTTCAGAAGTATCTCGATGACGTAACCCAGCCGGGTTTGGCTAATTCCCTCAACGGACTTGTAGATAACCCTTTGAAGGACACGTCACTGACAGACTTACTTGGTCAGCTTGATAACAGTAGTACAAGTAACATTTTAAAAGCTCGTACGGCTCTGGCAAATTCAAAAGCCTATATACCCACTGATGTAACTGAACTGATGAATTTAATCAATTCAAGTATCGACAATGCCTCGGCAAAGTACGGAGTAGACAAAGAATTAATTAGAGCAGTCATTAAGCAGGAATCCTCCTTTGACCCTACTGCTATTTCTAATGCAGGAGCAGAAGGCTTAATGCAACTGATGCCCGGCACCGCAGACGGACTTGGCATAAAAGACCCCTTTGATATTGTCCAAAACATTGATGGTGGAACACGTTATTTAAAAAACCAGTTGGAAAGATTCAACGGAAACATAAGTCTTGCCTTGGCAGCATATAATGCCGGCCCAAACAGTGTGGACAAATACGGTGGAATTCCACCCTATACGGAAACCCAGAATTATGTAAAAAATGTCATAGAATATTTTAATCAGTATAAAATGTCAACAAGCAGGTAATCACCTGCTTGTATTTTATTTCTAGCTATTACATTTCCTGAATTTTAGAACAGTTAACCCCAAACTTATTCACACTATCCACAAAATTATCCACAAGTCTCAAACACTTATTTCCCAAATGTTCTACCGAGTTTCCACAGAATCTATAAATTATTCACAGTTTTTTATTCACATTTAAGACTTCAAAGGCGGGAATGCCTATGTTTACCGGGTTTAACGGTGATTATAAAAATAGTGTAAAAAAATGTAATACGGTTCTGTTTACTAATATCACTGTGAAAGGGGGTCATTCTTGTCTTTGGAAATACTTGTGGATAACTTTAATCCCGGAACGGCATTTAAATCCATCCCTGCTCTTTTTCCGTTTATAAATTCGTAGTGTGCAGCACAACCTATCATAGCTGCGTTATCAGTACAAAGTATTAAACCCGGATACATTACCTTGATACCTTGCTTTTCTGCTTTTTGCTTCATGTCATTTCGCAGTTGTGTATTTGCTGCAACCCCACCTGCTAAAGCTATTTTGTCAATGTTCTTCATTTTTGCTGCTGCTATGGTATTTCTCACCAGAACATCCACAACTGCCTGCTGAAAGCTTGCTGCTACATCAGGAATATTAATCTTCTCCCCGGTTTGCTCCATCCTGTTGAGGTAATTCAAAACTGCGGTTTTTAGACCACTGAAACTAAAATCCAGTGAACCGTCCTCAAAGGTTACACGTGGAAATTGAATTGCTTTACTGTTGCCGGTCAGTGCATTTTTATCAATTAAAGGGCCTCCCGGATACCCAAGTCCGATAGCTCTGGAAATCTTATCAAAAGCTTCTCCGGCGGCATCATCCCTGGTCTGTCCCAGAATCTCAAATTCGCTGTAGCTTTTCACGTAGACTATATGGCTGTGTCCGCCGGAAGCCACAAGACATATAAAGGGAGGCTCCAACTCCGGCTCCTGCAAATAGTTTGCCGCAATATGTCCCTCTATATGATGTACTCCGACAAGCGGCTTGTTGGCAGCAAATGCAATTGCCTTGGCCGCAGTCAAACCCACAAGTAGAGCTCCTACCAAACCGGGTCCATAGGTAACACCTACCGCATCAATTTCCTTTAAGGAAACACCCGCCTCCTCCAGTGCCTGATGTACAACCGGCATAATCAACTCCACATGTTTCCTCGATGCGATTTCCGGAACAACTCCACCATACTTTTTATGCAAATCTATTTGAGATGAAATAACATTTGACATTATATATCTTCCGTTTTTTATAACCGAAGCAGCGGTTTCATCACAGCTGCTTTCTATGCCAAGTATAAGTGTATCCATCAATTTTCCTCCGATTTCGTATGCTTTATTTTATCATAGCTTAATGGTCTTCAATAATCAAGGACTGGGAAAAGCCAAAAAGCCACCTTTTCCATATAAAAAAGTATCTGTATGAATCGGCCCCTTTTCAGGGGAAACACTTTATTTATACAGATATTTTATTTATCGTTAAAGTATAAGAGCTGCTAGAATGAATCTTTATCCGTAGGGTTATTAAAAATACCAAAAGCCGTTAGTGTCGCAAAGATAAGGGTTGTCAATTCCTTAAAACTATCCTCGCTCAAGCCTATAGGTGCAAGAAGGTTAAAGGTTTTTAGTACAAACAATACCAAAGCAACAAAGGCTGCCCATGCAACCGGGCTTCTCAATCTGTTCATAAATACCTCCTACTACATACCATTTTTATTTCATAGTACATAATATGAAAGTTTACACTTTATGTTTACTTATTTGTTCAATTTGAAAAAAGGGCACAAAAAAACATGGAGCCTACGGGCTCCATGCCCCTAAAAAGGAGAAATGCTAATGTTCAATATTATATTACCAAAAAATCCTTATACAATATATAGAAAAATTTTACCAATATAATAGTTCTAAAGTCCCAAATTTTGTGAAATTTCGATTAATTACTATGCTATTTACTATTTTTGTATGACGCTACATATTTCCCCTTTTGGTTTTTAGTATATGGTCGTTTGCTTTCGGGCAGTTCCCAGAAGCCCTTGCCCTCTGTAATAGCGTCATTTTGCAGTTTATCATAAAAGGACTTTAAATGGGTGTTTGGACTATAAAAAACTGAAATAGCGTACCCTTCGTTTACCATCATGGCATTGTAAAAGCTTCCGTCCTCAAGAACTACATGAGCAAGAAGTCTGCCGTACTGATCTGTAGTATCCTCTTCAAAAATCAGTTTTACCGTCTTATTTGTGAGAGTATCTTTAGTTAAATCTGATGCCTCACCGGAAAAAGGTTGGGGATCAACACCTGATTTAACTGATTCGGGAGTATCTATATCAAGCATTCTGACCTTGTACTCCTTGTCTTTATATTCGGCATGAAAAGTGTCACCGTCCGTAACCTTTGTAACAGTGGCATTTATATAGCCAAAAGGTTCAATACCCTCTCCTGCTACGTCAATTATTGAATCCGGAAACTCTACTTTTTCCAGTGTCTGAATACTGCTGTATGTACTTGATTTATCATTAACAGGTGTCTTGTTTCCGTCTTGATATAAGTAGCCACCGAAAACCACAAAAGCAGCAGTTATTATAGAGGCTACCGATGCTATAGTTTTTTTCTTCATATATTTTCCTTTCAATATGTAATAATATTCAATAATAAAAATTTGCTCTTGATATTCTATCACTTTTAACTAAAAAAGAACATAGTTTCTTTTTTCATGCTATAATAAAAAGGAATTTATACCATGGAGGTAATGGAATATGCATAGAATAATGCTTGTGGAGGATGACAGTGCATTATGTTCACAAATAATAGAAGGACTTAGAAAGTGGGGCTTTAATGCGGATTCTGCAGTCAATTTCGAAAATATCATTGATGATTTCAGTAAAATCAAGCCTCAGCTTGTAATCATGGATATAAATCTTCCTTGCTACGACGGCTTTTATTGGTGCAGCAGAATAAGGGAAATCTCTAAAGTACCTGTAATTTTCCTTTCTTCCCGGGATACCAACATGGATATAATTATGGCTGTCAATACAGGAGCGGACGACTATATTGCAAAACCGTTCTCTATGCAGATTCTGATTGCTAAAATACAGGCCATTCTCCGCCGTGCATATGATTATGCCACTTCAGACCATGATTATATTGAACATAGGGGACTTATTCTCAATATGGGTGAAAGCTCTGTTATTTACGGGAATTCGAAGTCAGAGCTGACAAAGAACGAAATGAAGATATTGAGACTACTAATGAGTAACAAGGGCAGGATTGTATCAAGAGAAAGTATTATGAAGCTCCTATGGGATGATGATCAATATGTTAATGATAATACTCTGACTGTTAACATAAATAGGCTACGTAGCAGACTCTCCGACCTGGGTCTTGAGGATTATATTGAAACAAAAAAGGGACAGGGGTATATAGTTATATGAAGATTTCGGAATATATTAAAAGCAACTTAATAAGTATCTTTTGTCAGTGGGCTCTTATTCTCGTAATAAACGGTGTACTTCTAGCCAGCACCAATCTCGAAAAAAGTACTGCGGATATCCTCTACCTTGATCTACTTATGCTTTTGATTTTCCTTTTCTTCTTTATTTACGGGTTCCTGAGGGAAAAAAGGAAGTATGGGAATTTAAGAAAATGTCTGGATTCAAATTCCTCTGTAGACTATTTTCTTCCGGAGGATGACAGCTATTATTCGGAGCTTATCAGGGACATTGTTTCACAAAAAACTTCTGAAAATCTGGAGCTTGTCAGTGTGTATAAAAACGATCTGGATGAGTTGAATAATTATATAACCAGATGGGTTCACGAAATAAAGCTCCCCATTTCCGTTGCTGAACTTATGCTTGAAAATTCCGATAATTCTGATATAGAGTTTTCCAGAAAGTTCAAAGGAGAGCTTGAGCGAATCAAGTTTCTTGTAAACCAAGTTTTGTATGCCGGACGGGCGGCCCATTATCAGGAAGATCACATGGCAACCCAATTCAGCCTAAAAAAAGCAGTAGGTGAAGCTATAAAAATCAACGCATACTTTCTGATGGCAAAAAACATTGAGATTGCTACCGGGAAACTGGATTATACCGTAACTACAGATGAAAAATGGATAGTTTATATCCTTGAGCAGATTTTAAACAATACAAGTAAATATGTACAGCAGGATGGCAGGGTGGAGATATTTGCAGAGGAAACCGACAAAACCATAGTTCTCCATATTAAGGACAATGGCATGGGAATACCTCCTTCTGATATTTCAAGAGTCTTTGACAAGGGTTTTACAGGAAAAAACGGACGTAAAACTTCCAAATCAACAGGTATGGGGTTATATTACTCCAAAAAAATTTCTACAAGACTTGGTATAGGATTAAGCGTCAGCTCCGTTGAAGGTGAGTACACAGAATTTCAGTTAAGTTTGGGTAAATTCAGCGATTATCTCAATGTGACAAAAATATAACCTTTAGCCTTAAAATGTAACCCTCGCATTATGGATAAACTACCTGTTATTTTATAAAATCATTATTGTTAGTTTACCATGAATGTTTAAAGTTTGGAGGATTAAAAATGACTATTATACAAACACAGGATCTTAAAAAGGATTACGGTTCGAAAGGAATGAAGTTTCAAGCACTCAACGGCATAAATCTCGAGGTTGAAAAAGGTGAATTTCTAGCAATAATGGGGCCCTCCGGCTCAGGAAAAACCACTCTTCTAAATTTGCTCTCAACAATTGACAAGCCCACATCCGGCAAGGTTATATTTGAAGGAACAGATCTATTTAAAATAAAAAGTGAAGAACTGGCACGTTTTAGAAGGGATAAAATAGGCTTTGTATTTCAGGATTTCAATCTTCTGGATAACATGACTGTAATGGATAATATTGCACTCCCTCTTGCCTTGAACCGGGTTCATCATAAGAAAATAATCTCAAAGGTAAAAGAATTAGCTGCTTTCTTCGATATTGAAGAACAATTGCCGAAACGCCCATATCAGCTTTCGGGAGGACAAAAACAGAGGGCTGCTGCCGCAAGGGCATTGATTATGAATCCTTCAGTAATTTTTGCCGATGAGCCTACAGGTGCTCTGGATTCCAAATCGTCTGCGGGAATACTCGAATGTTTCAGAAGACTCAACGAGGAATATGGGACGACTATCATAATGGTTACACATGATGCTTTTGCAGCCAGCTATTGCAGCAGGATTATGTTTTTAAAGGATGGGGCCATTCATGCCAGAATCGATAAAACAAGGGACAGAAAGGAATTATTCCATCAGATTCTTGACATGCTTGGAGCTATGGGAGGTGCAAATTCAAATGAACTCCTTTAGTATTGCTATAAAGATGTTTAAATCAAATCTCAGATCCTACGGTTTTTATCTAGCCGTAATGGTATTTTCGGTAGCTGTATATTACGACTTTATGGTGCTCAAATACAGCCCTGACTTTCTAAAAGCACGTGATGCTATCCAATCAGCACAAATAGCATCATCTGTAACTTCCTTCATAATGGTGATATTCCTTTTTTTCTTCATTTGGTACTCCAGTTCATTCTTTCTAAAGCAGAGAAAAAAAGAAATTGCTATTTATACCCTTATGGGCATCAGTACAAAGAAAATAGGTCGCATTTTTGCCATTGAAAGCCTTTTTTCAGGGTTAGCGTCCATAGTTGCGGGACTTGGTGTCGGAATTTTGTTTTCCAGGTTGTTTCTGATGACTGTAGCCAAAGTTTCTCTCCTAAACGTATCAATCGGCTTTGTAATTCCCCTTAAGGGTATTAAGGAGTTGCTTATTGTATTTGGAGCAATATTCTTATTAACATCTTTAAACAGCTTTATATCCATCTCCAGAAGCAAACTTATTGATTTGCTAAAGGACTCGTCAAAAGATGAATCTGAACCAAAATTAAAACTTGTCAGGGCCATCTTTTCAATAGTTCTTATTGCAATTGGATACCGTCTCAGCAAAAACCTTCTGATGGAGCTTTTTGTAGTTATACTGGTGGTTATAGGTACCTACTGGTTGTTTGGAGCACTGCTCCCTGCCATTACCAAATACCTGTCTGGTAACAAAAGTATTCTTTATAAAGGAGTACGTCTGATAAGCATAAGCAATATCTCCTTCAGAATCAAGGCAAACTATAGAAGTCTTGCAATGCTGGCGATAATGACCGCCACGACAATATCTGCCTTTGGAACCTCACTGACCCTGAAATACTATGTGGAAGAAACACGATATATTAATTTTCCCTACTCATTCTCTTATGTTGAAAGCGATAATAAAATCAATGACAAGGTTATCAATGAGATTAATTCCTCAAGACATACGCTCCTACTCAACGAAAATATTGATTATATTAAAGTTAAAACAAAAATCAATAAAGGTATTGTGACCGGAACGAATATTATGACTGTAATAAAATATTCGGATTTTGACAATCTCACAAAAAAGCTAAAGGAATATTACCCCGACAAAATACCTTTTTATTATCCGGTATCAGACAATGAGGCACTTTTAGCAAGGGCTTCAGGAACAATAACCTTGAATTTGTATTCCGAAGAAGGGGTACAATGCTTATTGGAAAACAAAGAAGATGCAAAACATTCCGGGAATAGTGGTTATAAAATTGCTAAAACTTTAAAAACACCTCTGTTTGGCAACGGTTCAATCGGTCTTAGTGACTGTCTTATAGTTTCAGATCGGCAATATGAGAAGTTATCCGTAGGACATAAACCTGAGACCTTTAACGGCCTGATTGTTTCTGATGCTGAGAAATCTCAGGAATTATCGGACAAGATTAGTAAACTACTGCCACAAAACGCACTATTTTCAAGCTATGTATTAAATTACGAGGGGCTTTATTCCTTTATGGGCTTGTTCTACTTTCTGGGCTCATTTATGTCAATAGTATTTATTCTTGCGACAGGAAGTATAATGTATTTTAAAATATTGAGTGAGGGTCTTGCCGACAAGGAAAAATACGAAATACTTAAAAAAATAGGCATGACAAGAAAAGAAATTCATCAATCAGTTTCCATGCAGGTAGGCTTGTCTCTGATACTGCCCCTGATAATAGGTATTATTCACAGTCTCTTTGCAATTGATGTACTGAGAGGGGTTATGGGCCTCAGTCTCACTGTTCCGGCCCTAAAGGCAATTATCACCTTTGTGGTGTTCTATGGGATATTTTATGTTGTCACTACAAGAAAATTTATGAAGATGATTTATTAATAAACGAGCCAAAAGCCCTGTTCCTCTCTATGGGGAACAGGGCTTTTGGCGTTTAAAATTGTATTGGCCGATATCACGTAAGCTGATTAAAATTACATAGGGCTGTTAAAAAACATCTATGTTCCTTGTGCAGTAAGTACCGTAATCGGTGCAGAACCACTGGGAACTGTTTCGTCCTTTTTTTCTACCAGATCAATATCAAATACTGCCTTCATAACTTCACTGATATTTTCAACCGGTATAACGTCGATATCCATATCTTCGAATATCTCCTGATAATTATCTTTTGGAATAAACACCTTTTTTATACCTGCGGCTTTAGCAGCATCTACTTTAGCCACAACGCCCCCAACAGGCTTTACTTTTCCCTTGATTGATATTTCCCCTGTCATTGCCAATTCTCCGCTTACAGGTATATTTTTGACCGCAGAATATACTGCTGTTGCTATAGCAATTCCTGCAGAAGGTCCATCAATAGGAATACCTCCGGGAAAGTTCAAATGTATTTCGTAATTCTTAAAGTCAACATCCATATATTTTCTTAAAACAGTTAATACGTTTTCAACTGAAGCTTTGGCTGAACTTGTCCTTTTGAGCTTATGGCCCCTGTTATCCATTTCTTCTTCTTCAACAATGCCTGTTATTCTTATATTTCCTGTTCCACTTGCAACCGGTATTGCCGTAACCTCAACATCTATAACCATTCCGGTACTGTCTCCGAAGACAGCCAGCCCGTTGATACAACCTATCTGATTTACAGGGCTGACTTTCTTATCAAGTCTGGGGCTGTAGTGACCGAACTCTATAACCCATTCTATGTCTTTTATATCAATAGTGCTCCTGTTCTCTATCATGGAAACACCACCGGCTATTTGAATAATATTGACTGCATCTCTTCCATTTTGAGCGTATCTTGACACCAACTCGCTGCATCCGGGTTTCAGTTCAAAGCCTCCTTTGATTGCTGCATTTTCGCATATTTTGCATATTTCATCTGAACGTAAGGAACGGAAATGTATTTCAACACATCTTGACCTTATTGCTGCAGGTATCTCATCAGGAGTTCTTGTTGTAGCTCCTACCAGTCTGAAATCAGCAGGCAGACCCTTTTGGAAAATATCATGTATATGAGAGGGTATATTGCTATCCTCGGCGCTATAATAAGCACTCTCAAGGTATACCTTCCTATCCTCAAGAACTTTAAGCAGCTTGTTCATTTGAATGGAATGAAGTTCCCCTATCTCATCAATAAAAAGGATTCCGCCATGTGCCTTTGTAACGGCTCCCTGCTTTGGCTGAGGTATCCCTGCTACACCGTATGCACCTGCTCCCTGATATATCGGGTCATGTACTGAGCCTATTAACGGGTCTGCAATCCCTCTTTCGTCAAATCTCAATGTTGTAGCATCCATTTCTATGAACTTTGCTTCTTTTCTGAAAGGCGACATGCTGTTCTTTTTAGCTTCTTCTAGTATTACCCTTGCAGCCGCAGTTTTACCTACTCCGGGAGGGCCGTATATAATTATGTGCTGTGGATTTGTTCCGCACAAAGCAGCTCTGAGTGCCTTTAGCCCCTGCTCCTGTCCTACTATGTCTGATAAGGTTGCAGGCCTTGTCTTTTCCGACAAAGGTTCTGTAAGATGAATATCCCTCATTCTTCTTAACTTTTCCAGCTCTTTTTTGGATTCCTTTTCTATAGCACTTTTATTACCTTGCTGGTTCTTCAGAAGAGATAAAAAATATATTCCGATAATAACTGAGAAGAAGAACTGTATAATAAACAAAGTTGTCGTAAACATCATATCCTCCTTAAACTTGGATAAATTCCTATAAAGATATTATTGGCAACAAGTTTTATTTTATCCAAAAAATATGGAAAATGTGAAAATAAAAAAACAGGGTGTATATGTTCATTAAACACATACATCCTGCCTGTTTTTTAATAAGAATGGACTAGGAAACTGATTCCTTCTTAACTCTTGTTTTTTTGGCTCCCGCTTTTTTTAGCGATTTGCGGTTTTCATTGAGAATCATTTCAGGTTCTGAATGTTCCGCAATCACTTCCTTCCCTATAATGCACTTCTCCACATTAGTCATTGAAGGAATGTCATACATAACTCCCATCATTGCTTCTTCCAGAATGGCACGCAGTCCTCGTGCTCCGGTGTTTCGCTCTATTGCTTTTTCAGCAATAAGCTCCAAAGCCTCATCCTGTATTTCAAGTATAACATCGTCCATTTCAAAGAGCTTCTGATACTGCTTTACCAAAGCGTTCTTTGGTTCGGTAAGTATTTGAACAAGAGCATTTTTATCAAGAGACTGAAGAGTTACAACTATTGGAAGTCTTCCTACGAACTCAGGTATAAGCCCAAATTTCAGCAAATCCTGAGGAAGTATGTCTTTCAATAATTGTCCAACATCCTTGTCCTTGTTGCTTTCAATTTTTGCACCAAAGCCTAATGATTTCTTACCTATTCTATTTTGTATTATCTTGTCTATTCCGTCAAAAGCACCACCGCATATAAACAAAATATTAGTAGTGTCTATTTGTATAAACTCCTGATGGGGGTGCTTCCTTCCACCCTGTGGTGGTACTGAAGCAAGTGTTCCTTCCAAAATCTTCAAGAGCGCCTGCTGAACACCTTCACCGCTGACATCCCTTGTTATGGAGGGATTCTCTGATTTTCTTGCAATCTTGTCTATTTCATCAATGTAGATAATTCCCTTTTCAGCCTTTTCAATGTCATAATCCGCAGCCTGTATAAGCCTTAAAAGGATATTTTCTACATCTTCACCTACGTAGCCTGCTTCAGTGAGAGAAGTAGCATCGGCTATTGCAAAAGGAACATTGAGTATCTTAGCAAGTGTTTGAGCAAGAAAAGTTTTTCCGCTACCGGTAGGGCCCAGCATAACTATGTTACTCTTCTGAAGTTCTATATCAGAGGTCTTCACATCGCTGTTTATTCTCTTATAGTGGTTGTAAACAGCCACCGAAAGAGACCTTTTAGCCGTATCCTGACCAACTACATACTGGTCGAGAATTTCCTTTATCTCTTTTGGTTTCGGTATCTCGCTAACTTCTGCATCAACCTTTGTGTCTTCAAATTCTTCTTCTATAATTTCGGAACACAGCTCGATACACTCGTCACAGATATATACACCCGGTCCTGCAACCAGCCGTTTAACCTGCTCCTGAGATTTCCCACAAAAAGAGCACTTTAACTGCTTCTTCTCATCATATCTGGTCATCATTGCACCTCAATTATTTTCTTCTAACCATAATATCATCAATAATACCGTAGGCCTTAGCATCATCAGCAGACATAAAGAAGTCTCTCTCAGTGTCTCTCTCTATCTTATCAAGAGGTTGACCTGTTCTTTCGCTTAGTATCTTATTGAGCTTATCTCTGGTTCTAAGTATATTCTCTGCATGAATCTTAATATCTGTAGCCTGACCTTTTGCTCCTCCAAGAGGCTGGTGAATCATGATTTCACTGTTTGGTAGTGCAAATCTTTTTCCCTTTTCTCCTGCGGCTAACAGGAAAGCACCCATACTTGCTGCCATTCCCATACATATAGTTGATACATCGCACTTTACATACTGCATAGTATCATATATTGCAAAACCTGATGCTACTGACCCCCCAGGGCTGTTTATATAAAACTGTATATCCTTATCAGGGTCCTGAGCTTCAAGATAAAGCATTTGTGCAACAACCAAACTGGCCGTAGCGTCATTAACCTCATCACTTAATACAATAATCCTGTCATTTAATAGTCTCGAAAATATATCGTATGATCTCTCACCACGATTAGTTTGTTCAACAACCATAGGTACTAAACTCATATGCATACCTCCCTTATTTAATATATGTTTAGTTATTATTGATGGAACCTTAACAATGGTATTTATATAATGATACCCATTTTACCAACAATTAAATAACACAAATTAGTTAAATTTTGCGTTATCTGTTAAAATCTTGATTGTCTTTCTGAATGCGATATCATTCTTTACGTATTCAAGGTCTTCCGGTCTCAATGTCTTTTTAAGCTCTTCAGCAGGTTGCTTATATGCTTCTGCTGTCTTTGTGATTTCTTCTTCTACGTCTGCATCGGTTGCTTCAACATTTTCAACCTTGCTGATCTTTTCAACTACCAGCTGAATCTTAACTTCATTTGCAGCTCTTTCTCTGAACTGTTCTCTGAAGCCTTCAAAATCAGTTCCCATAATTTCCAGATATCTCTGAAGGTCAAGTCCCTGATAACGGAGTCTCATATCAAAATCTCTTGCCATGGCGTCAATATGCTTTTCAACCATAACGTTTGGTACATCAACAGTTGCATTTCCAACAACAGCTTGGATTACGCTTTCTTCATTATCGCGTTCCGCTTTGTTTTTTGCACTTTCTTCAAGTTTATTTCTCAAGTCCTTCTTATATTCTTCAAGAGTGTCAAACTCGCTTATATCCTTGGCAAATTCATCATCAACCGTAGGCAATTCCTTTACTTTTATTTCCTTAACTAATACTTTGAATAATGCTTCTTTACCATTCAAATCTTCTTTGCCGTATTCTTCAGGGAAAGTTACCTTTACATCAACATCATCGGCAATATTCTTTCCGATAAGCTGGTCTTCAAAGCCTGGAATAAATGTTCCTGAACCTATAACAAGGCTGTAGTCCTCACCTTTTCCGCCTTCGAAAGGAACTGAATCAATAAAGCCTTCAAAGTCGATTACCGCTGTGTCGCCTGATTGTATAGGTCTGTCAGTTACAGAAACAAGACGTGCATTCTTTTCAACAACCTTGTTGAATTCATTTTCAACATCTTCATCAGTTACGTTAGCTTCAGCCTTTTTAACCTCTACGCCCATGTAAGCTCCAAGCTCAACTTCAGGCTTAACAGTAACCTTTGCAGTAAAGATCAGGTTCTCCTTGTTTCCTATTTGTACTATATCAATTTCAGGTCTGTCTACTGGATGAATATTGTTCTCTTCTATAGCATTATCATATGCTTCTGAGCATACAATATTTATTGCATCATCATAAAGTGCCTGTTCGCCGTAATAACGTTCAATGATATTTCTTGGAGCTTTACCTTTTCTGAAGCCCGGTACATTGAACTTCTTTACATTTTTCAAGTATGATTGCTGCATTCCCTCTTCAAATTTAGCTGCATCAACTTCTATCTCAAGCTGTACAACATTCTTTTCAACATTTTCAACTTTTACTTTCATTTAACAAACTTCCTCCCGGTATTTAGTTTTATTTTTATTAATTTTATCCGTCATTTACGTAGGCTGCAATAACTGCCGCACAATTATGTTACCTCTAATTCCCTAACACTCTAAAAATTAACCACTCAATTATACCACAAACAATATTACAATTCCAAGTGTAACCTTAATTATATGTTAAATTTTAAACTTTCGCTTATATCAGCCTTTTCAACGCTTTTTTTGTTTGGGAAAACCTATATGATTTTAAATGGTTTAAAGTTCAAATAATCTGCTGAAACAAGTTTTAAATCGATACCTTCATACTCTCCTTCGATTGCCCCTTTTATACCTTCGCCATGCAAATGACCGTAGTAACACTCTTTTATTTCGTATTTCTTCATTATATCAATAAATCCTGTCATAGGACTTTTGACAGTAACCGGAGGATAATGCATAAATACCAGCATATGTGAAAGTTCCAGCTTTAAAGCTGCCTTGACGGATAACTCCAGTCGTTCTATTTCCCTCTTGTATATTTTCTCATCATCTTTTTTAAAATCGTCTTCTCCGGGGCCCTTCCATCCCCTCGTACCGCATACCGCAACTCCTTCCAATTCAAAGGCATTGTTATGCATAAAAGATATGGTACTCAAGTTGTTCTCTGATAGATATTTATTAAGCTTTGACGAAGTAGTCCACCAATAATCATGATTTCCCTTGGAAATTACTTTTTTCCCCGGTAAATCCTCTATAAACCTGAAATCCTCATAAGCGCTGTCTATATAGGTGGCCCAAGAAACATCACCGGGAATAATTACAGTGTCATTATCAGAAACATTGCCTATCCAGTTTTCTTTAAGCTTTTCCATATAGTTTGACCATCTGCCACCAAATACATCCATTGGCTTGTCTATTCCCAAGGCAAGATGAAGGTCTGCTATCGTAAAAATTGACATATAAACTTTTCTCTTTCCTATTTAATTAAAATATTCATAAATCTTTTTTGCTATTTTCTCGCTTATACCATCTACTTCCTGCAATTGTGTAATATCTGCTTTTTTAATAGCCGCAACTGATTTAAAATGCCTGATAAGGGCTTTTTTACGGGTTTGGCCTATACCCTCTATTTCATCAAGCTCTGATTTGACGTAACGTTTTTCCCTGAGTTTTCTGTTATATTCTACGGCAACTCTGTGAGTCTCATCCTGTATTTCCGTAATCAGCCTTAACAAAGGCATATTTGCCGCTAAATCATACTCATTTCCCATGTAAACAAGTGACTTTGTACGGTGTCTGTCGTCTTTGGCCATACCTGCTATTTTAAAACTATAGCCAAGTTCCTCAACAACCTGTCTGGCTGCATTCACATGGTTTAAGCCTCCATCCACAAGTATTAAGTCCGGCAATTTTGAGAATTTGGCATTTTCAGCAGCCTCTTCCTTTTCACGCTTTGCACGGTTTAACCTTCTGAACAAAGTCTCCTGCATACTTCCATAATCGTTTTGCTGCTCTATGGACTTCATTTTGAATTTTCTGTACTCCTGACGGGCAGGCCTTCCATTTTCAAATACTACCATAGAGGCTACTATTTCCGATGAGCCCGTGTTGGATATATCATAAGATTCAATCCTTGCCGGAGCCTCCTCCAGTCCTAACAGTTTTACCAACTGAGACATTCCTTCCGCAGGCACTGTACCTTCCCTGCTTTGACGTTCTCTGTGAAGCTTTAATGTAATTTCAGCGTTCTCCGATACCATATGAACAAGCTTTACCAAGTCCCCTCTTTGAGGCACCCTTAAAGCCACTTTAAAGCCTCTCTTTTCACTAAGCCATTTTGATATAGTCTCACTGTCATCTATTTCACTCTGAAGCACTATTTCCGAAGGAACATACTGAACTGTAGTGTAAAACTGCTTTATAAAGGTTGAAAGGGAATATCTCTTATCCTCGTTAGCTTCCCCTTCAAATATAAAATGCTCCCTGCCAATAACTCTACCATTTCTTACAAAAAACACCTGTACACAGAGGTCTGTGGAATCTGCGTAATAACCTATTATATCCCTGTCCTCCAAATCTGTAGATAATACCTTCTGAGATTCCGAGAGTTGCTTTATGCTTGATATTTTATTTCGCAGTTGTGCCGCCTTCTCAAAGTCTAACTGTTCTGCAGCACTTTCCATTTGTACACGAATATCATTTATTATTTCGTCATACTGTCCGCCTAAAAATCTGCATATTTTCTTCATCATTTCCCTGTATTCATCCCTGTTTACCCCACCTTGACAGGGAGCCAAGCACTGCTTCATGTGGTAGTTCAGGCAGGGACGGGTTTTGCCTATATCCCTGGGCAAATTTTTATTACAGGTTTTAAGAGGAAACAGTTTTTTTAAAGTATCTATGGTATCATTAACCGCAAAACCGCTGGAGTAAGGGCCAAAATATCTGGCACCGTCCTTTTCAACTCTTCTGGTCTTCAGAATTCTGGGGTATTCCTCATTTAAAGTTACCTTTATATATGGATAATGTTTATCATCTTTAAGGAGGATGTTATATTTGGGCTTGTACTTTTTTATTAGATTACATTCAAGCATAAGCGCTTCTACTTCCGAGTCAACTACAATATACTCAAATTCGCTGACCTTGGAAACCATTGCCTGAACCTTGGGAGGGTGGTTTGCAGACTGCTGGAAGTACTGTCTTACCCGGTTTTTGAGTACAACAGCCTTACCTACATATATAACCACTCCGTTGGCATCCTTCATTATATATACACCTGATTTATCGGGTAACTTTTTCAGTTCTTCCTGAATATCAAACAATTATCTCACCTCTTCATATGCTTGTTTTGGCTTTAATTAAACACAATGCCGCTTGTATCACGCTTTTTAAGCGGGAGCAGAAGCGGCATATAGGACAAAAAGCTGTGACCTCAATATCCTAAGCCACAGCCGTAAATCATATCAAAAAAATTAAAATTTATGGTTTGTCTCTAAAATCCAACAGTAAAATATTCTGATATTTCATCTGCTGCTTTTTTTTCATCTTCTCCGTCAGTAATTATTGTAATGGCAGCGTTCCTTTCAACTCCCAGTGAAAGCAACCCTAAAAGGCTTTTAGCATTTGCTCTTCTCTCACCCTTTTCCAACCATATGCTGGAACTATAACCGGATACTTTCTGAACAAGCAACGCCGCAGCTTTGGAATCCAATCCTGCAGGGCAGTTTATTGTAACTTTAGTAGATATCATCCTTGTGCTCCCCCATTTTTTTATAAACTCGCCAATATATCATCTATTATACAAAAAACAACCTATAAAATCAAATAGGTCATTTTTTATTTGTAGCAATCGTTTTCTTTCCAAAACCGGTATCAATAATTGTACCTATTCCCAAAAATGCCATTGAGTATTGCAGTATTATAAAACAGATTCCATATATTAGCATAGCCGTATAGGAGCCGCTTGGTATCAGTATTAAGGGAACTATTTTAAGGATGCTTACAAGTATTTGACCTACTAAAAACTGAAGATAAATTGTTGTCCTATCATAATTTTCTTTAAAAATTAATGTCCCGACGAAAATACTGGCAACTATATCAGCGAACATAAGGAACAGTACGTAAAATATGGGAGCAACCATCAAGAATAAAAGAAATATTACGATAATTGTAAATCCTATAACTACCAGGCCGCCCATTATCATACGTCTGGAGATTCCTTTACTCATCTTATAGGACATAACACGGTATCTTCCGGGAAATATACTTATTAGTATGAGTCCAGCAGCAAGTGTTATTAACGACAATATAATAAGGCCGTTTATAATTATTCCGTTTGATTTAAACATTGATATAATATCAACGTCTATATTAACTTTCGTACCGTTTATTATTACATCGTTATCATTTTTTAGTTTTCCAAGGGATACAACATTTCCCTGTATTAAAGATTTATCCTTAATATAAACATCACCAAAAACCGAAACAATATCTCCGCCTATCATGCCGTTTATAGAAGCTTTTCCGAAGACAACTATTACACTTCCGTTTATATTGGTCTCGATATCTGCATCTCCAATAACAACGGTAACATTTCCCATACTATGCTGTGTTATTAACTTATCCTCAAAAAATACCAACTTATTTGAAAAGTCGAACTGTGATGCCGATGCTATGCAGGGTATAAATAGTATGAACAACAGTGAAACTAAAATTGCCTTGATCTTTCTGCTCATTGTGCTCCTCCATTACCCGCTTTTACCATTCGGATAAAAAGTCCTTGTGTTACGAGCAGTAAAATACCCAGTATCATATATGCATAATAGTATGTTTTGTAAATCGAAGCGGTAACACCAACAACAGCTATGGCTAAACCCTTAATCATACTTACGGCTGCTGATAAAAAGTCCCTGACCATCTCCAATGTCAGGTGAGTCTGCTGTATTAATCCGATAGGCTTGTTTAATACTTCCCACATTATACTTCCAAAAACAATTATAAATATCAGGGAAACAGCCATTAATAATATATTATAAACAAAAACATTGTCGTTTTTTTGCTTTTGGTACATATAAGCTTCTTTTTCGATCCTGTTCAGGACTTGAAGTTCAAAGTCTTCAGGAGGTTCCAGAAACTCTGTATCCTGTTCGATTTCGGTAAATATCTCCTGCATATTAGTGAATTCTTCCGAACATTTCTCACAATTTTTGAGGTGCTGTTTCAGCTTTGCCTGCTCAATATCATTTAAGTCTTTGTCAAAATATCTCATCATATAGTTTTGTGATTCGTTACAGTTCATAATACCTCCTCCTTTCTTGCACTCTCAAGCTTTTCCTTCAACATTAGCCTCGCTCTGTAAAGGCGGTTTTTTATAATTGACATAGGTTCGTTTAATATCTTTGTCATTTCTTCATATGACATTCCTCGGTTATGAAAAAGTACTATTAATATTTTATACTTTTCCGGCAGTTCATCTATGGCCTTTTTTATCAATTGAGATCTTTGATGCTTTATAACTGCTTCTTCAGGTGTATCAACCCCACTTGAAACTCCGATTGCATCGTCCAGCGTAACAGTGTCCTGTTTTTTCTTTCTGAGGGTATCCAGACATAAATTGGAGGTGATTTTTACAATCCATGTAGACATTTTAAACTCCGGATTGTATTTATCAAGGGAACGGTAAAGCCTTATAAAAACCTCCTGACATACATCATGTACCTCTTCCTTGTCCGATATCATTTTATATACAACGCTGTAGACCAGCTTCTTATATCTGGTAACTATTTCCTCAAACGCACTACTATCTCCATTCACGCACTGAGACACCAGCTCTGCATCCGTAAGTGCCAAGAGTTGATTCACCCCCTAGTAGAATATCATCTTAAAGGTTTAATTTATCTTTCCCCAAAAAAGTTAATACAATAGTTACGTAAAGAATTCAAATATGTCTGAATTATATTTATCTCTTTATGTTTCTTTTTCCTCCTGATGATGATACTGTAGCGGCAAATCTTCTCAATTTTTCATTTACCAGGTAATTTATGGTATCGCTTTTGTATTCTCCATTCTTACCTTTTTCACCTGCTTTTTTGCCTGTCAATATTTCAATTCCCTGATCAATGGTTTCAACAGGGTATATATGAAATAATTTTTTCTTTACGGCATCTATTACTTCGTCCTTTAAAACAAGATTCTTTACATTCTGGCAAGGTATAATTACTCCCTGCTCACCTGTCAAGCCTCTGAGTTTACAAAGTTCAAAAAACCCTTCTATTTTATATCTTACACCGCCTACAGGCTGTATTTCACCTTTCTGGTTAACAGACCCGGTTACTGCTATTGATTGCTTTATGGGTACTTCCGCCAAACTGGATAATATTGCGTATAACTCGGCACTTGATGCACTGTCTCCGTCAACGCCTCCATACATTTGTTCAAAGCAAAGGCTTGCCGTAAGTGAAAGCGGAAATTCCTGTGCATATTTTTGACCTATATATCCGCTTAATATGAGAACGCCCTTACTGTGAGAGGTTCCGCTTAAATCAACTTCCCTTTCAACGTTGACTATCCCACTTTCTCCAATGTAGGTTGACGCAGTTATTCTGGAAGGCTTTCCAAAGGAATAATCTCCCATATCCATGACCGTAAGTCCGTTAATCTGACCAATTTCACTGCCTTCGGTGTCTACCATTATTGTTCCCTCATTGAGCATTTCCAAAAGCTTTTTATCCAAACGGTCACATCTGTAAGCTTTTTCTGAAATAGCCTGCTGAACGTGCTTTGCTTTTACAAGCTTTGCACCGTCATCCTCTGCCCACATACATGATTCACAAAGTATTTCAACTATTTCATTAAACCTTGTAGACAGCTTGTTTTTATCCTCTACTAGCCCTGAAGCATATTCAACTACCTTGGCTACACCTGATTTATCAAAATGAAGTGTATTCTCTTTTTTACAGAAGCCGCTTATGAATTGAGCCAGCTTTAATATATTTTCATCATTTCTTTCCATTTCCTCATCAAAGTCTACTTTGACTTTAAATAGCTTTCTGAAATCTTCCTCGTATTCATACAGCAACTCATAAATGGTAGTACTCCCAACTAATATTACTTTGAGATCTACAGGTATGGGTTGGGGCTTAATTGCTGTAACAGCCACTACACCTGTTTGATCCTTCATGTTCTCTATTATTATTTTCTTTGTTTTCAATACTCTGTTTATAGCCTCATATGCCTGTGGATTGCCGAGAACATCTTTCGCTTGCAGTATGAGATATCCTCCGTTTGCAACATGAAATAATCCGGGCTTTATTTTTGTATAGTCAGTTGATACAGAGCCAAACTCATTTTCATATTCAATTTTTCCTATGAGGTTGGAATATGTAGGATTGGAATCCAGAATTACCGGAGCTCCTTTTAGGGTGCTATTATCAACCAATACATTTACCTTATATTTTGTAATGGACGTTTCCGGCTTTTGCATCCAAGGAATAACCAGCTGTTGCTGTTCTTCAGAAACTTCTTCTTCCTTGAAGTCGTCCAGATTATCAAGAATGTCCTTCTGTACCTCTTCAAGGTACTTTTGTATTACTTCAAATTTTCTGTATTTTTCCTTTAAATCATCTATATGTACGCCCAGTGCCAGTAAAGCGATTTTATTTTCCCATTCCGACACCTTCTTCTCTGTTTCCTTGTCATTGTTTTTCAGCTTTCTTATTATATCCAGTGTTTCCTGCTGAAGAATATTTGTTTTTTGGTTTATTTCATCTTTTGTTTCCTCATCCAGACTGCTGAATTCTTCCTCACTGATGGTTCTTCCTTCTATGATAGGCAGAAAGTATATTCCGGAGCTGCCTGTATTAACCTTGAAACCATGCTCTTCAGCATCTTTGCTCAGTTTATCAAGGAGCTCGTCTTTCTTGTCCTCGTACTCATCCATTATTTCTGATTTTTCTTTTTCGTACTGATCATTGTCAAAGGCATTGACTATTTCCTGTTTTATTATTTTTGTAAATTCGTCCATGTCTTGCTGAAACTGCTTTCCTGTTCCGGCTGGAAGGTTTATAGCCAAAGGCTGATTAGGCTGACTGAAATTGTATATGTAGCACCAATCATCAGGTATCTTCTGATTTGCGGCAGTTTCATTTAATATTTGTTTGGCAAAACTTGTTTTTCCTGTTCCTGTAGGCCCTGACATATATATATTGTAGCCTCTCATTTTCATCTTGAGACCGAATTTCATAGCCTTTGAAGCTCTTTCCTGACCTATAATGCCTTCATAGGTTTCTAACTGTGATGTGCTCTTAAATGGTAATGATTCAAGTTTACATCTGTTGTCAAGATCTTGATATGAAAGCTCTTTTAGCTTTGTCATGTTTAACCTCCGCTTTGCATTTTTATGTTTAAAGCTGATATTTCTAGATACCGTGTTTCCACATTATCAGTGCATCCTCTCCGGTATCCGAATAATAACCTTTGCGAATGCCCTCCGGTTTAAAACCATATTTGCAGTACAGATTTTGGGCTGCAACATTGCTTTTCCGAACCTCAAGGGTAAGGCTTTTTACCCCTTTTCCCTCCGATGTTTCAAGTATTTTCTCTATTATGCCCGAGGCTGCCCCACAGCGTCGGAATTCAGGGTGTACGGCAATATTGGTTATGTGTCCCTCATCAAATATTTTCCACATACCTCCATATCCGATAACCTGCTCATTACACAACGCTACAAAATATACGGCCATATCATTAGTAGTTATCTCATCCACAAATGCCTGTCTTGACCAGGGTATTTTAAAACTGAGATTTTCTACAACCATCACTCCGTCTATATGGCCAGCTGTCATTTCCTTTATTTCAAATTTGTTAATCATCTGATTTTACCTTTTGATTCTCTCTTTCTCGTTCAGCCTGGGATTTTCTCAAATAAAAAGGTACCATATCATAGCAGCTTTCCAGTTTTCCTTCCCTATAGGCCTTTCCCGCCAGTATGGCTACTGATGATGCTTTTGCCAGCGCTGTGCCGGGAGGTGCAATCTTTACTCTATTACCCAGTTCACTCACAAAGTAGTCCCTGTGCATAATGCAGGCATCTCCCAGAAAGACTGTATCTCCTTCCATACTCCTTAATACATCGGCCAATTCTTTAACGGGTATTCCCATGTAGTCGGTTAGCCTTTCAAGTTTATTCCCTATAAATCTATATATGGCGGTAAACACCTGATTGTTACGTGCATCTATCATGGGACAAATAAGATTTTCTGCAAATGGGATATTATACGCCAGTGCATCAAGGGTGTGTACACTTATTACAGGCTTTTCTGCCGCAAATGCCATTGCCTTTACTGTTGTAACTCCTATTCGCAGGCCTGTAAAGGAACCCGGCCCTATTGACGCAGAAAAGGCGTCAATATCACTTACAGTCAGCCCCACTGTTTCCATAAGGTGCTGTACCATGGGCATAAGCCTCTGTGAATGTGTTTTTCCCCGATTGCAGTTATATTCTCCTATTATTGTATCGTCTTCTAATATTGCAGCTGACGCAACATTTGTTGAAGTGTCCACAGCAAGTATTCTCATATTAGCCTCCGCTTAAATCCTGTAGTCGGAATACCGACTGCCTATAAATTCTATTGTTATTTCTCTTACATCCAATCCCTTTTGAAGATTTTTCGCTATAGTAACACGTATTATATCCGGCGGAAGAATTTCTGCTATCTGCTCTCCCCACTCAATCACCGTCACACCGCCATTACTTAAATATTCCTCGAAACCAATATCAAACATCTCATCCGGGTCGGCAATCCTGTACACATCGAAGTGATATAACGGCAGTCTTCCTTCATATTCATTTACCAAATTGAATGTAGGGCTGGTTATATAGGCGTCTATTCCCAAAGCTTTTGCTATACCGTTGGTCAAAGCGGTTTTTCCCGTTCCCAGATCCCCTGACAGCCAGATAACATCGCCGGGTTTAAGAATATTACCTAGCTTTAGTCCTGCTTCAACTGTTTCTTCAAAGGAATGTGTTTCAAGTTTATTCATCCTGTTTCCTTTCATAAATTACAACACCGTTTATTATAGTCTTCTGTACGGTGGTTTTCAATTCCAACGGATTTCCGTTAAATATAACGATGTCGGCATCCTTTCCTTTTTCTATAGAACCTACTCGTTCACTGATACCTGTTATTTCTGCAGCATTTATTGTTATTGCCTTTAAGGCTTCTTTTTCATCCATACCTTCACGGGCGGCGATTGCGGCACACAGACACAAATGATGTTCGGGAACACAAGGGTGATCGGTCATTATTGCAACCTTTAACCCTGCTTTTGAAAGAATCCCCGGTGTTTTCAGGTTTTGGTTTCTCAATTCTATTTTTGATCTGTCGGTAAGCATTGGCCCTATAATCACAGGAAGTCCTGCTTCTGCCAGAATGTCTTTTATAAGATAACCTTCCGTACAGTGGTCAAGTGTAATATCTACATCAAATTCTTTAGCTATCCTGATAGCCGTTATTATGTCATCGGCTCTATGTGCATGAGCTTTCAAAGGTATCTGCCTGTTTAATACCTGAAGCAATGCTTCCATCTTAAAGTCAAACTCAGGCTTATCATATTCTTCAGGGTCTTTTTTATATTCTTCACAAAGTTCCCTATATTCTTTTGCCTTAAACAGACTTTCACGAAGTATTGCAGCAGTAGCCATTCTGGTCATAGGTGCCTGATGTTTTTCGTTATACACTGTTTTTGGATTTTCTCCGAATGCCACCTTCATTGCTACAGGATGCTTTATAACCATCTCATCTACACATCGCCCGTAAGTTTTCAGAGCAGCAAACTGTCCGCCTATTACGTTAGCACTGCCCGGACCGGTAACAACAGTTGTCACACCGCTTTCATAAGCTTCCACAAAAGACCTGTCTGCGTGGTAAATAGCATCTATTGCTCTTAATTGCGGTGTTACCGGATCAGTGGACTCGTTTCCGTCGTCACCTTCAAAGCCAACTGCATCCTCCCACATTCCAATATGGCTGTGAGGGTCTATAAAGCCCGGTAATACGTAGCCTCCGTTTGCATCTATCCTCTTTGTATCCGGCATCAGTTGTTCTTTAACCTCTGATATATCCTTTCCTACAGCTATTATTTTATCATTATCAATAAGCACGTATCCATTTTCATAATCTGTATCTGACATTGTTACTACTTTGCCGTTATATATTAAAAGCATTTTTACCTCCACATTTTATCCTAAACAAAACCCTTTATTTTTAACATCCTAATTTTATTATATTATGGCATCAAAAACAATATAATAAATGGTTAGTTTGTGCTCAGCCCCTACGGTTCATGCACCATGCAGGGAATTTTATGTGATATATTTTTTTAAAATGAATATAAATGTCTATAGATACTTGTTCAGGCAGTTTCACAGAAGGAAGTGACATTAATGGAAGAGTTATCAAAATTTCATACTGTACGAGGATACCAGCTTTTAATGCAGAATAAAAATCTCCTCACCTCCTCAATGGAAGATTATCTTGAAATGATATACAGAAACAGCCTGACAGAGGGCTATATGAGAATTAATACCATTTCTGAGCTTCTTAATGTAGCAGCTCCCTCTGCAACTAAGATGGTTCAAAAGCTAAGTAAGATTGGATTGTTGCAATATAAAAAGTATGGAATTATTTTCCTGACTGATAATGGTCGTGAGCTTGGTAAGTTTTTGTTGGATAGACACAATATTATAGAAAGCTTTCTAAAGAATCTTGGGGCAGATGAAGATGTTCTCGTTGAAACAGAATTGGTGGAACACAGTATTTCTGCCGGAACCTTATCAACATTAAATATGTTTAACAAATTTCTGTTATTAAATCCGGATTTGATTCAAAAATTCCGGGATTTCTGTAAACAAGAGATCGGTTAAAAAGTTTTTAATTCAGCTGCTTTGTGACTTAATCGCAAAGCAGCTTTTTAATTTTTGTACCCATATGTAACACTTTTATATAATGATACATATTTTAGATTAGGTAAACGAAATTAGACTCAGCTAAAGTTATTAGTTAAGTATAAAAAATGTCTAGAGGTGTTAATTTTGTTGGATGAGAGCTTTTCACCGGCATTGGGTTCACAAGCCGAATCCTTAAGTGTTGGAAGGGTTATACCACATAATAGTAAATCAATTGGTAGAATTAGAACCGTACTTAAATTTTTAGGGCCTGCATTTATAGTAAGTGTGGCATATATTGATCCAGCTAATTTGAAATTGGAACACTTTTTCTTTCCGTATATATCTGCAAAAAACAAGCCGGAGGGGCTAATACGCCCCTCCGGTATAATGTTATTACAAGCCGAAAAGCTTAAGTATCAGGTTAATATATGAATTAAGCATATGTTCCATATATTCTCCATTAAGCCTTTCATTAAATTGAATCAAATCAAAGGAAATTGTATCCTCCATGATTTTTATACAAATCTCATAGTCAAATAGCACGGCCTCTTCTTTTGAAGACTTATTACCAAACTTCAAGAGGGGTACGACCTGATTTCCATCCATATTTTCTATGAAGGCCCTTGATATTTCATTTAAACCGTAAGAATTCTTTACAGCATTCTCCCTAGCCTCTTTAACCTTATTTACTATACTGTCCAGCAAATGATTATTCTCAAGATCAATGTCCAAAGAGTAATATTTACTGTCACTGTTCCTGCATTGAATTTGTATTTGCTCCTGCTTACTGATATTATTCAGCAGGTAATAGTATATACCTGTAAATATATTCTGTAATTCAATGTAATCAGCCTCTTGTCTGAGTATGCCGTTTACCTGTTCCGGTGTACACGAGTAATTGTATCTGCCGGTTCCCCCATTTTCCTTGTCCCCACTGAAAAACACCTCTGGGAAAACGATTCCCTTTAATTGCCTAAATTCGCCATTTCTGTTCTGCTGTTTCTCAATAACTTCTGCCAACATAACAATTGAAGGGTTTGCAAAAATGTCGGAAATACTAAGCGCTTTCGGATAAATTTCTTCTAGTTTTTCGTGCATACTAATTAATAATATGGAATTTCCACCCACATCAAAGAAATTATCATATACACCTATATTTTCTGTTTCTAATACTTCTTTCCACACATTCAGCACATTTTGCATTATTTCTGTCATTTCAACTGTAATTTCTACTTTTTCTTCAAAAGCTTCCGGATCAGGCAGCTTCTTTTTATCAACTTTTCCGTTTGAAGTTACAGGCATATTATCCAGGAAGCAATATGCATTTGGTATCATGTATCCCGGGAGGAACCTTACAATGAAAGCTTTCAGCTCCTGTGAATCTATAGTCTCCGAAGCACAGTAATACAAAGCTATCCTTTTATCAGCCGATTTCGTCTCCCACACAGTTGCCACACAATCTGTAATACCATGGAACTGCAATGCCACCTTTTCAATTTCGCCTATTTCCACTCTGTTGCCTCTTATTTTAACCTGCTCATCGCATCTTCCCAGATACTCCAGATTTCCATCCTTGGTCCACCTTACAATGTCTCCGGTCAGGTATATCCTTGAATCATAGGAAAAAGCATCTTCAATAAATTTCTCCTTTGTAAGGCTTTCATTATATAAATATCCCCGAGCCAGGCTGTCTCCTGCAACGGCAAGCTGGCCTGGCATTCCTTCGGGAACCAGCTTATAATTTTTATCTATTACATAAGCTCTGACGTTATCCACGGGCCTTCCTATAGGTATATTGTCATATTCCCTGTCAACCGTGAAGTAGGTGGAAACAACAGTATTTTCCGTTGGCCCATAATTATTCACCAATGAATATCCTCTGGAAACGAAGCTTCTCAGCTTGTCTCCTCCGGTTAACAATACCCTGAGGGACCTGTTATCCTGTTTTATGAACTGTTCACATATCTGAGTTGGCAGGAAGCTGACAGTAACACGGTTTTCCTCGAAGTATTTATTCAGTCCGGCCATATTCATCCGCAGATCCTTCTCAATTATGTGAATCTGTGCACCTACCGCCAAGTAAGGATATATCTCCCATACAGATGCATCAAATCCAAAGCCGGCGTACTTGGTGGCTATGTCTTTTTCTGTAACACCATATACACGGTTGTGCCAATAAACCAGATTGGTTATACATCTGTGCTCAACCATTACCCCCTTTGGCTTTCCTGTAGATCCCGAAGTATAAATTACATATGCCAGATCAGACGGTTTGTTTTCTGATACAAATTCCGTAGCTTCATATGAGAAATCATTATCAATACATATTGTCTTTCCCGAAAACTTCACTTTACCTGCCAGACTTTGCTGTGTCAGTAAAATTTCCGCTTTACTGTCCTCAAGCATGTATTCTATTCGTTCTTCAGGGTAATCAGGGTCTATCGGCAAATATGCTGCTCCTGATTTCAGTATTCCGAGTAGCCCTGGCAAAATAAACTCGGATGGCTCAAGCATTATCCCTACTATGTCCTCTTTGCCCACATTATGTCTCTTCAGATGATTGGCAATGCGGTTTGCCGCACTATTCAGCTCCGAATATGACTGCCTGACGCCCTTATATACTGCCGCTATGGCATCCGGGGCTGAATCAGCCTGTTTTTCAAACAGATGGCATATTGTAAGATTGCTTGGATACTTTGTCCCTGTATTGTTGAATTGATTCAGCAGCCTGTCCTTTTCTTCCGGACTCAGAATCTCAATATCCATTATTTTTTGTTCCGGATTTTCCAGTGTATTTTTAAGTATAAGCATAAAGTGACTGATAATATTTCGGATGGTATCTTCTTTGAACAAGTCTGTACAGTAGCCTATACTCATATCATAGCCCGAATTTTCAGATTCTCCGATATATATTGTCAGATCAAACTTCTGACTTTCCATACAATGCTCTACCGGTTCCATTGTTATATTATCTATTTCCAGTATTGCATTATCATTATTCTGGAATGAAAACATAACATCAAACAGTGGATTTCTGGAGAAGTCCCTTTTTATGTCCAGTGCCTCCACAAGATCGTCAAACTGGTAATCCTGATTTTGGTATGCCTTTAATGATTTTTCCTTGATTTCATTCAGAAAATCAATATATTTCTTATGACCTTCCGGTTTGCCTCGTAGTGCCAGAGTATTAACAAATACACCTATGAGGTTTTCAACATCCTTGTGGGTCCTTCCGAATATAGGGCTTCCCACCACAATATCCTCCTGATTGCTGAACCTGCCCAAAGTAATCATAATAGCTGATAAAAGCACCATGTATTCTGTAGCTCCGGTACTCTTTGACAGTTTTTTTACATTCTCCCTTATGGATTCGTCAATGGATGAATTTATTATTTTACCATTAAAGCTTTGTGTTTTTTCACGTTTAAAATCAAGAGGTAACTCAAGTACAGGTATTTCATCAGAAAATTCCTGCAACCAATATTCTTTCTGCTTCTCAATACCCCGTGTGGTCATCCATTGGCAATAATCTCTGTATTGAATTCTCAATTGCGGCAGTTCTTTGCCCATATATAACTCAGATAATTCTCTAAACATTATTGATACGCTCATACCGTCTGAAATTATATGATGAGTGTCAATAAACAGGTAATAACTGTCACAGTACCTTACAACCTTTACCCTTAACAAACATCCCTCCATGAAATCAAAAGGTCTTACAAATTTTCTCACGACTTCGTCCACATTAAAGCTGTTACTTTCTTCGAATTCGAAATCTACCCGGCAGGAATCAATAATTTCCTGTACCGCCTCATTCTGTTTCATGTAAAAGCGGGTATGCAATATCTCATGGCGGAATACCAATCCGGTAAATGCAGATTTTAATTTTTCTATATCCAAATTACCGTGAACAACGTATACCATTGGCATATTATATGCTGTCCGGGTCTCATCAAACTGGCTTACGATAAATATTCTTTTTTGTGCAGAGCTCATGAGATAATATGGTTTTTCTTCACATACCGGTATTTCAGTAAAATTGTTATTACCTTTATCTACTATTTCACTGAGTTTTTCAACAGTCGAATATGTAAATATATCCTTCAGAGAAACTCTGTAACCCAGCTCTGCTTCAAGCCTGTTTATTACCTTGGTGGCTTTCAGGGAATGTCCTCCCAGTTCAAAGAAATCGTCTTTAATTCCTACTTTCTTAATTCCCAATACATCTTCAAAAATACCGGCTATTATTTTTTGGGTATCATTTTCAGGTGCAGCATATGTATCCGTCTCCTCCATAATAATGTCAGGCAAAGCCCTAACATCCAGCTTTCCATTTCTGGTCATTGGGAGGGAAGCCACCTTGGTAATATATGAAGGTATCATATAATCAGGGAACAGATTTCTCAGACATGCCCTGACATCAACTTCTTTGCTAGAACCATCCTCTACGGTATATGCACATATTCTCTTATCTCCCTTATCATCTTCACGGACAATAACAGCACAATCCTTTATACCGTCGATTCCTTTGATTACTGTCTCAACTTCACCAAGTTCAATCCTGAATCCTCTTATTTTTACCTGTTCGTCAATTCTTCCAAGAAATTCGATATTTCCATCTGGAAGCCATCTTGCCAAATCTCCAGTATGGTACATCCTGCCTTCTCCGAAAGGATTATCCGTAAACTTTTCTCTGGTGAGTTGTTCTCTGTTGAGATACCCTCGTGCCAGACCATCTCCTGTTGTACACAATTCACCCGGTACATTTATTCCGCAGAGGTTGCTATTTTTATCAAGTATATATACCTTTGTATTTGAAACCGGGCTACCTATGGACATCCTTTCAAACTTGTCCGGTATGGAATATGTAGTAGTAAAGGTTGTATTTTCAGTAGGCCCATACCCGTTTATCAGCCTAGTCGATATATTATTTTGCTTAAACATTCTCACGTGCTTGTCAGACAGTTTCTCCCCACCTATCAGTAAAGACTCCAGAGGATCAAATATCCCGCAATCAGTTTCTACAAGTTGGTTAAACAAAGTAGAAGTCAGCCACATTGTATTTACATGGTATTTTTCTATAGCAGCACCCAGAAGACTTGCGTTTAATATTACCTCCTGTTCCGCCAGAACAAGCTTACCTCCGTTCAGCAATGACCCCCAGACTTCCAAGGTTGAGGCATCAAAGGCCATAGCGCCTGTCTGCATAATGACAGTGTCCCTGTTTAGCTCCAAGAAATTATTGTTCTTAACAAGACGCAATATGCTCTTGTGCTCAATCATTGTGCCTTTAGGATTCCCTGTTGTTCCTGATGTATAAATAATATATGCCAAATCTGTAGGCCTATTTATAACCTCAATCTTACTGCAAGCTCCTTCAAATATATTTGCATCTGCCAGATCTATCAAAGGAACCTCTGTGTCAATCCTCGCATTATATGTAAGAATCGCTTTAGGATTGCAGTCTTGAATTATAAACTGTGCCCTCGCCTCCGGATACCTGATGTCAATAGGTACATACGCTCCTCCTGCTTTAAGTATGGCACATATACCAATAATCATTTCTATACTTGTTTGTGCCAGAACAGCAACCGTATCATCTCTTCCGACACCCATGTTTCTCAACTTGAATGCCAATACACCGGATTTCCTTCCAAGTTCCGCATATGAAATTTCATCATTACCACATATGACTGCTATGTCATCAGGGTTCACTTCTGCCTGCTCGTTAAGGATTTCAGGCACTGCTTTATCTCTTGGATACTCAGTGTCCGTGTTATTGAATACATTCAGTATTTTATGCTTCTCATCCCTACTAATCCGCTGGATGGCTTTGATACTTTGATAAGGATCCTGCACCATACTGCTGATAATAGTATTAAGGTGTGATAGCATAACCTTCATTGAGGACTCATTAAATAAATCATTCCGATATCCCAGGTTGACTATATATTCGCTGTCCTGCTCACCAACAGCTATTGTGATGTCGAATTTCTCAACCTTAAACTCTGCCGAGATATCTGTTATTCTGATTTCTCCGGCATCAAACATGTATTTTTCATTATTCTGCATAACAAACATAACATCAAATAACGGATTTCTGGATATATCCCTTTTAATCTCCAGCTTGTCCAACAATTCATCAAATGGGTACTCCTGATTTTCCGCAGCTCTTAAAGATGCAGTCCTTATTTCATTTATAAATTCAAGACACTGCTTGTAGGGTGCAGGATTACCGTCAACAACCACTGTATTAACAAACATGCCTAGCATTTCCTCGGTATCTTTGTGATTTCTTCCGGACATTGCAGTTCCTAATAATATTTCCTCCTGCCCACTGTGTATGGAAAGCAGTACCATAACCGCTGACATAAATACCATATATGGAGTCACATTCTCAGTCTTGCAGAATTGGTCTATTTTTTGCTTAAGTTCACTTCCGATAGAATACTCCACCGTATCTCCACTAAATCCCTGAACTCTTGAACGAGGATAGTCCAACCTAAGGTCAAGCTCCGGTACATGATTCTGGAACTTGGATATCCAGTAATCTTCCTGCGGTTTCATATCCCTTGAAAGCATCCATTCACTGTAATCCCTGTACTGTAGATTTAATTCATCAGGATTCTTTCCCATGTAGTACTGCATTACCTCTTTCCAGAATAGTGAACTGCTCATTCCATCCGAGATAATGTGATGGATGTCAAAGAGCATATACCAACAACTGCCGTTTTCTATCAGCTTAACACGGAATAACGGTGCCTTGTCTAAATCAAAGGGACGGACAAAGTCCTTCATGGTTTTTTCCAATTCATCATTGTTTAACCTACTAAATTCAAAATCTACGTCTACAGAAGTTTCTATCTTCTGAACCATTCTTCCGTCAAGCATCATAAAGCAGGTTCTCAGTATCTCATGCCGTTCAAGCATATCTACAAATGATTGCTTCATTTTTTCAGCATCCAGAGTTCCTTCAATCTTCATAAACCTTGGCATATTATATGCGATGCCGTCAGGCTCCATTTGATTCAGCAGATAAATCCTTCTCTGAACCGAAGACATATCATAATAAGTTTTAATTTTAGCCTTTGGAATGTGTTCATATTTACTGTTGTTTTTATTTTCAGCTATAAATGAACAAAGCATTTCAACTGTAGGATAAACGAATATGTCTTTTAATGAAATTCTTGCTCCGGCTGTTTCTTCAATACGGTTAATAAGCCTTGTTGCACGCAGCGAATGACCGCCCAATTCAAAGAAGTTGTCTGTTACTCCTACTTTTTCAATATTAAGAATATCCGCAAATATTCCGGCAACAGTATTTTCAAGTTCATTTCTAGGGGCAATATATTCTGTATCCTCAGTAAAATCAACCTCTGGAAGTCGCTTTCTGTCGAGTTTTCCGTTTATAGTTAACGGGAGTTCCTTCAATTGAATTACTCTGGCCGGGATCATATATTCCGGCAAAGTTTTACGCAACTCATTTTTCAATCCAGAAGCTTCATTTCCGTCTTTCATGACCACATATGCACAGATATACTTCTCGTTATCGGGCTTCTCTTTTAATACCACCGCTGCATCTTCTACAGTGTCACTTTTTCTTATGGTTGCTTCTATCTCTCCCAACTCGATCCTGAAGCCCCTTATTTTAACCTGTTGGTCAATTCTCCCAAGGTATTCAATATTTCCGTCAGGAAGCCATCTTACAAGGTCTCCTGTGTGGTACATGTTGCCTTCTCCGAAAATATTTGGCTCGAATTTCTCAGTAGTCAGCTGAGGATTATTGAGATAGCCATCAGATAAACCGTCCCCTGATGTGCATAATTCTCCGGGCATTCCTATTCCACACACCTCATGTCCATTCATTATGTACACTTGTGTATTTGCAATCGGGCGTCCAATCGGTATCTGGTTCATGCATTCTTTAATTTCGTATGTTGTTGTAAATGTAGTATTTTCAGTAGGCCCATAGCCATTTATTAAGTGGGTTGAAGTGTTTTCGGACTTTAGCATATTAACATGCTTTTCCGACAATTTTTCTCCGCCAATCAAAAGGTATAAAATACTGTCAAACATATTACTGTCGACTGAAACCATCTGATTATAAAGGGATGCTGTCAACCACATTGTATTAACACCCTTATTTACTATCTCCTTGTATAGATATTTCTCATTTGTAAGCACCTCATTGGATGCAATAATCAATTTTCCGCCGTTTAGCAGAGCTCCCCAGATTTCAAATGTGGAGGCATCAAAGGCAAGTGAACCGGTTTGCATTATTACAGTATTTCCGTCAAGGGACACATAGTTTGTATTTTTGACCAGTCTGACAACATTCCTATGCTTCACCATAACACCCTTTGGTGTTCCCGTTGTTCCCGATGTATAAATCAGATATGCCAAATCCTCCGGGCCATTGATATTTTCCGGAGTTTCTACCGGATAGTCACCTATATCGGTAATATCAATAACTTTATACCCGGTATCCAGCGGTAATTTTTCCTTACCCTGCAGACAAACTTTTGGTTTACAGTCTTCGAGAATATACTTGAGTCTTTCCGCAGGATAGTTTAAATCAATAGGTACGTATGCACCTCCAGCCTTTACAATACCCAAAATTCCGATAATAGTCTCCGATGTCCTCTCAGTTGTGACCGCAACAAAATCACCTGCTCTTACTCCTTCATTTCTCAAAGTTGCGGCTATCTTACCTGATAGGATATCAAGCTCTGCATATGTTATGGCAGTACTGTCAGACATTAATGCTACCGAGTCAGGTGAAAGCCTTGCCTGTTCTGCAAACAACTCTCCGATAGTCTTATGTGAAGGATAGGCTGTTTTATTGTCATTAAACCAATCTGTTACTTTTGTATACTCATCATTATTAAGGGCACTTATTTCCCTGAGCTTAAGACTTGTATCCCCAATAGCATTTTGTATAACATTTTTAAAGTGTACCAATAATAAATCAATTGACTCTTCTCTGAAGAGATCGGTACAATAACTCGCGGATACGGTATAACCCTCTTCTGCAGGACTTATGATTATAGTTATATCAAACTTTTCAATATCCGTACCTGAAGCACAAGGTTCAAGGCTGAATTCCTCTGTTGTTAAGTTTATCCTCTCATTATTCTGGTAGACAAACATCACATCAAACAATGGATTTCTGGATATGGTTCTCTCTATATTTAAATCTTCCAGTAATTCTTCAAATGGATATTCTTGATTATCGTATCCATTCATAACTGTGCTTTTTACTTCTTTCAGGAATTCTCCAAAGCTCTTTTCCTTTTCTGGAAATGTTCTGAAGGCCAAAGTATTTACAAACATCCCCAGCATACTTTCAGTATCCTTGTGTGTTCTTCCTGATATAGGGCTGCCTACGATTATATCTTCCTGTCTGGTATATTTGCCCAGCAGGAGTGTAAATGCAGCCAACAGCACCATATATTCTGTTGTACCAGTATCCTGAGTAAGCTTTATTATCTTACTTCTTGTCTCATGGGTAATAGTTGTCTCTATAGTCTTCCCCCGGAAGGTTTGAATCTGCGGTCTTGTAAAGTCCAGTGGAAAATCAAGTACCGGTATATCGCCTTTGAATTGATCTTTCCAGTACTGTCTTTGGGTATGGAAATCTCTCGAATTAATCCACTGGCTGTAATCCTTGTATTGTACTCTTAATGGAATGAGTTCCTGTTCGCCGTACAGTTTCATAAGCTCATCAAACAAAATTACTGAGCTCATTCCGTCAGATATAATATGGTGCATATCCAGCATCACATATTCTTCTAATTCCGTGCGAACTAACTTTAACCTTATGAGGGATAGTTCCTCCAGCTTGAACCTTCTTACAAAACCATTAATTATATTTTCAAGTGAATCATTGCATTCTTCATATGTACAATTCACCAGAGGCTTGTCCAGAATTTCCTGAACCAAATTACCGTCTATCATTTTAAATACGGTTCTCAGAATTTCATGTCGTCTAAGTAGTTCCGAGAAGGCATTTTCCAATCTTCCAAAATCTAGCTGACCTCCGGACACCTTCATTATAAAAGGCATATTATATGAAAGCCCTGTCTCATCCATATGGTAAATCATGTACATTCTCTTCTGGGCTGATGACATTGGGTAATATTCTTTCTTATCAACAACAGGGATAGGCTCAAAACCACCATTTATAGCTTTTTCTGCAAATTGAGACAATTTCTCAATTGTAGGATATTCAAAAATATCTTTTAATGAAAGTCGAATCCCCATTGCTTCTTCAATCTCATTGATAACACGCATAGCCCTGAGGCTGTGTCCACCCATTTCAAAGAAATCATCCTTTATGGACAACTCATCTGTTTTCAATACACTGCTGAAAATCGAATATATCGCCTTTTCAGTTTGAGTACCCGGTGCAACCTGTTCTCTGAGGCTTGATGCCTTTATGTTCATCAAAGCCCTTTTATCCAGCTTTCCGTTTGCGGTTACAGGTAATTTATCCAGCACTGCTATAAAAGAAGGTATCATATAATCCGGCAGCAGCTTTCGTAATTGTTCCTTAACATCCGTAGTCGAAATGGTGTTTTTAGGGACAATATATGCATATATTGACTTCTGTGCCGCTTCATACTCACGAACCATTACTGCACAGTCACTGACTTCATCAAGTCCTTTTATCACAGTCTCTATCTCACTAAGCTCAATTCTGAAACCCCTTATTTTGATTTGCTCGTCAATTCTTCCTAAATACTCAATGTTACCGTCGGGAAGCCACCTTCCCAAATCCCCGGTGCAATACAGCCTGTCTTCACCTAAAACACCCGGAATAAACTTTTCCTCCGTGAGTTCAGGTCTGTTCAGATATCCCCGGGAAACACCTGCGCCCGCAGCACATATCTCACCCGGAATCCCGATTCCGCAAAGTTCTTTCCGTTCACCAACAATATAAACTCTGGTATTCGCAATTGGGGTTCCTATCGGTATTCTCTCAAAGCCATCGGGAATACAGAAGGTTGTTGTGAATGTAGTATTTTCAGTTGGACCGTATCCGTTAATCAGTCTGGTTTTAACATTTTCCTTCTTAAATATCCTTACGTGTTTGTCAGACAGCTTCTCTCCCCCTATCAGGAGGGTGTCCAGAGAGTCAAAAATGCTGCATTTCATTTCTACCAGCTGGTTGAATAATGTTGATGTAAGCCACATTGTATTAACTTTGTGCTTTAAAATAACCTTTTCCAATGCATTTGCTTCAAGTATTACATCGTAGTCAGCCAGGACAAGCCTTCCTCCATTAAGTAACGGTCCCCAGACTTCCATGGTTGAAGCGTCAAAAGCCATTGCACCTGTTTGCAGGATTACCGAATCAGCTCCAAATGTTATATAGTTGGTGTCCTTTACAAGCCTGATAACACTCCTGTGTTCTATCATGGAACCTTTTGGATTTCCAGTGGTACCCGATGTATAAATAATGTATGCCAAATCCGAAGGTGTATTGACCCTAGGCAGATTATCACTGCTACCTTCCCATGTACCCTTTTCTGCCAGATCAAATAAAGGTATTCCTACATCTATTAAGTTCTTATGTACAAGAACCGCTTTTGCAGAACAATCTTCTATGATATATCTGATTCTTGTTTCTGGATATCTGGTGTCTATAGGTACATATGCTCCACCCGCCTTAAGAATCGCACAGATACCTATAATCATTTCTACACTTCGTTCTGCCAGAACAGCAATCCTGTCATCCGGCCGTACCCCCATACTGCGCAGCTTGTTGGCCAATATATTAGATCGTTTATTCAATTCATAGTACGTTATATTGTTATCATCGAACACTACCGCAATACTATCCGGAGCTTTGTTAACCTGCTCCTCAAGGAGTTCAACTAGGGTTTTGTCCTTCGGATAGTCTGTTTCAGTCCAGTTGAACTTGGCAATACTAACCCTGTCCTCCTCGGTAAGTATCTCAACATCACCAACGGTTCCGTAATAGTTGGCCGTAATGGAATCTAGTACTTGTATATAATGCTTCATTATTCCAAGAACACTGTCTTCCTTGTACAAATCCGTACTGTATTCCAACAGCAACTGATATCCATCTTTATATGGCAACAAAGTGAACGTCAAATCAAATTTGGATGTAGTGTGTGTGTCATCCTGTGCCGAGTCATTGAACACTAGTCCATCAAAACTTTCCGTGTTCTGATCATTGTTTTCCATTACAAACATTACATCAAAAAGCGGATTTCTTGATAAGTCCCTACTAACACCTGCTGCTTCTACTATCTCTTCAAATGGAAATTCCTGATTTTCATATGCTTTGAGACATGTCTCTTTTATTTCTCCAAGAAAATCAAGGTACTTTTTCCCATCCTCAGGTTTAGCTCTCAAGGGCAGGGTATTTACAAACATACCGGCTATTCCCTCGGTATCTTTATGATTTCTCCCTGATACAGGACTTCCAACTATAATATCATGCTGTCTGCTATATTTTGAAAGGAGAATCATTAAAGCACTAAAAAGCACCATGTACTCTGTAGTTCCCGATTTTTGGGCCAGCTGGCGCAGGCGTTCCTTCAGAGCTTCACTAATGAAGGATTTCACAGAGCTTCCGTTAAAACTTTGCTTTGAAGGTCTGGGATAATCCAATGGCATTTCCAGTACCGGAATTTCATAGCTGAATTGATTTTTCCAATATTCCTGTTGGGAAGTCAAATCCCTTGAAAGCATCCACTCACTGTAATCCTTGTATTGTAAATCAAGTTTGGGAAGTTCCTCACCGTTGTACAGTCTTATAAGATCATTTTGGATAATGCTTAAGCTCATGCCATCTGAAATAATATGATGCATGTCAATCAATATATTTGTAATCCCATTTCTGGTATAAACAACCATTAACCGCATTAGTGGGGCTTTGCTCAGATCAAATGGTCTGACGAATCCCCTGTACAGCTTTATAATCTCAGCTTCCTCTGCCTCGGTAAAAGCTATGTCAATAGCAACATTATCATTAATAACTTGAACTGGTTCACCATTTATAACAGTAAAGCTGGTTCTCAAAGCCTCATGTCTGTGGATCAACTGCTCAACAGCTCTCTCGAACTTAACACTATCTAATTTTCCGGATAGCTCCAAAATACCTGATATATTATAAGCTACTCCTGTATTATCAAGTTCATTAAGCAAGTACATCCTTTTCTGAGCCGATGAAACAGTATAATATTCTTTTTGTACAGCAGGGGTTATGCTGCTGTACACCTTGCCGGAATGTGCGTCAACCAATGAGGCGATAAGCTCCGGTGTAGGACTGCTGAATATATCTTTCAATGATAATCTGACACCTGTATCAGCCTCTATTTTATTTACCAGTTTAGTGGCTCTCAATGAGTGCCCGCCCAACTCGAAGAAATTATCATGGATTCCCATCTTCTCTATATTCAGTACATAACAAAATGCGGCACATATTATTGCTTCCGTTTCATTCTGCGGAGCCAGATACTCTCCGGAACTTCTGATTTCTATATCCGGCAGCGCACGTTTATCGACCTTTCCGCTTCCGGTAACCGGAATTGACTCAATCTGCATCATGTACCCGGGAATCATATATTCCGGCAGTGATTTTCTGATTTCATCCTTCAATACACCTAAATCAACTTCTTCATCAGACACCACGTATGCATAAATGGCATTGTCACCGCTATTATCCGGCTTGGCTATTGCTACTGAGTCCTTTATGTATGGTATTTTCCTGATAACACTTTCTATTTCCTCAAGCTCTATTCTAAAGCCTCTGATTTTCACCTGTTCATCAATTCTGCCAAGGTACTCTATATTTCCGTCAGGCAGCCAGCGTGCCAAGTCCCCCGACCTGTACATTTTACCTTCTCCAAAGGGATTATCAACAAACTTTTCATTTGTTAAGTCAGGAAGATTCAAATATCCTCTTGCTACTCCATCACCAGTAATGCACAATTCACCCGGTATACCCGTACCGCACAGGTTATTCCCATCGAGGATATATATCCTGCTATTGTATATCGGTTTTCCGATAGGGACATTATTCGGTATTTCAGTATTGGGAGCATATTCCCAATGTGTTGCCAATACCGTATTCTCTGTAGGGCCATAAGCGTTTATAAATCTGGTCTTTTCATCATACTTCCTTATAACTTCCCGGTTTGCTGCAGAACCTCCGGTGGTCAATACTCTGAGTCCCTTTACTGAGGTCTGAAGACAGAACTGTGGCGGGAGAAGTGTAACTGTTACTTTGTGCTCCTCTACATATTCTTCAAATAACTTTACATCAGCTATTACTTCCTGTGGTATCAAGCACAGACTTGCTCCGGTAAACAGTGAAATTGTAAGCTCCCAAACCGATGCATCAAATATACAGTTTGCGAACTGCAGAACTACATCATCTCCACTCATTTGGTACAAGTCGGCAAGATAAGATGTCATTGATACAACACCCTTGTGCTCCAACATTACACCTTTAGGTTTTCCGGAGGTACCTGAAGTATAAATCAAATACATCAGATCATTTGGTTTATTAACAACAGGAAGATTGTCCAGTTTTCCCTCCCAAAGCTGCTTTTCTGCAAGATCAATAACAGGGATATCTGTTTTAACCTCAGCCTTATATACAAGCAAAGCTTTGGCTCTGCTGTCCTCCAATATATAATCAATTCTTTCAGCAGGGTATGAGGCATCTATTGGTACATAAGCTCCTCCGGCCTTTATAACCGCCAGCATACCCACTATCATTTCCATACTTCGTTCAGCCATTACAGCCACAAAATCATCCGGCCGGATACCCATTTCACGTAATCTGGCTGCAACACAATTTACCCTGCTATTTAGTTCTGAATATGTTATTTTTGTGTCTTTATAAGTTATTGCCATACGATCAGGTGAATTTTTGACCTGCTCTTCAAATAATTCAACGACGGTTTTTTCTTTTGCATACTGCTTTGAGGTATCATTAAATACGTTCAGTATGTTATTCTTTTCTTCGTTTGTTACAGTATTGATTTCCTCTAAAGTCAAATCGTTACTGTCCGTAATTTCATCGATAATCTTTTTAAAATGCCCGGCCATAGCAAGTATGCTTGCTTTTTTAAATAGATCGCTGCAATATTCAAACAGAACCAGATATCCGCCATTGCTTTCACCGGCGCTGATAGCCAAATCAAATTTTGCAATATTGTGGTTTAAAACCTCTGCAGTTTCGTTTATATTTATACCTTCAAATTCATCATCAAAATTCCTGTTATTCTGAACTGAAAACATGACATCAAACAAAGGGTTACGGGATATATCCCTGTTAACCTTGATTTCTTCCAAAAGTTCTTCAAAAGGAAATTCTTGATTTTCATATGCAGATAAACAGATTTCCCTTATTTCTGACAAGAAATCAGTATACTGTCTTGTTGTTTCAGGTTTTGCCCTCATCACAAGGGTATTAACGAACATACCCAGCATACCTTCGGTGTCCTTATGGGTTCTGCCGGAGACCGGGGTACCTACTGTAATATCATTTTGTCTGCTGTACTTTCCAAGCAAAATGAATACAGCACTGAGGAGTACCATATATTCCGTTGTTCCGGTTCTGCGAGCCAGATTTTTGATAGCCGCAGTCCGGTCAGGGCCTATAAAGGTGCTCACCCCACCGCCTTTAAATGACTGAACAGAGGGTCTCTTATAATCCAGAGGCAGATTTAAAACAGGTACCTCATCACTGAATCGGCTGACCCAATATTCTTTTTGCCTTGATAAATCCCTGTGATTCATCCATTGGCTGTAATCCTTATAGTGAACCTTTATTTCATTAAGTTCTTCACCGGCATACAACTTCAGCAGCTCATCCTTCAATATATCCATGCTCATACCGTCTGATATGATATGGTGGATATCAACGAGCAGTACTGTCTCATTCTCCCTTTTTACTGCACAAACTCTCATAAGAGGTGCTTCCTGAAGGTCAAAGGGCTTTCTGAAATTATCCTGAAGCTTACTTAGTTCAGTTTTACCATCCTCAATAATCGTAAAATCTATTTTATTATTCTGACTTATTTTTTGTACCATTTCGCCATTTATCATATGAAAGCTTGTTCTTAAAATTTCATGGCGTTGTGTCATTTTCTCAACTGCATGCTTTATCTTCATTTCATTAAACTCACCGTAGAGAGAAAATGAACCGGAAATGTTATATACAGTTGATATATCACCAATTTGATTAATTAAATACAAACGCTTTTGAGATGAAGACATTGGGTAGTATTCCATATAATTTGCCTTCGGAATTGGTGAATATATGTTTTCTCTTAATATGTCCAGTTCCTTGGCTATTTCCTCAGGACTTCCGGCCCTGAAAATGGTTTTCAGGGGAACTTTAACCCCTAATTCTGACCCTATGCGGTTTACAAGTTTGGTCGCACTGAGGGAGTGTCCTCCCAGATCAAAGAACCCATCATGTACTCCGACTTTCTGTACCCCCAGAATCTCCTTAAAAATCCCGCATATTTTCTCTTCGGTTTCATTACGGGGTGCTTCATATTCATCGGAACCTGACAACTCAATCTCCGGCAGACTTTTCTTGTCCAGCTTTCCGTTTTTGTTCATTGGTAAAGATTCAATTTGCATTATTCTTGCCGGCACCATATAATTGGGCAGTTCACTATTTAACAGATTTTTTATTTTACCGATGTCTATAGTTTTGTCCGAAACTATGTATGCAAGGAGATACTTTATTCCATCCTTTTCTCTTGCAATTACAACCGCTTCTTTTATATCTTCAAGTTTCTTTATAACATTTTCTATTTCACCGGGCTCAACTCTGAAACCCCTGATTTTAACCTGTTCATCAATTCTTCCCATATATTCAAGATTTCCATCGGAGGTCCAGCGTGCCAAATCTCCTGAGCGGTACATTTTCCCCTCACCGAAAGGATTATCAATGAATTTCTCGGCATTTAATTCAGGTCTGTTCAAATACCCTCTTGCCACGCCAATACCTGCTATGCATAATTCTCCGGGTACTCCGATACCACAAGCCTCCGCATCGTTCATAATAAATATCTGGGTGTTCGCAATAGGCTTACCGATTGATACAGTTCTGGTTTTAACCTCTTTATGATATACATAATCACAGCAACCTATAGTAGTTTCAGTAGGTCCGTACTCGTTATGTATATATATGTGCTCACCATATTTCTCCATTATAAGTCTCGAAGTATGCGAATCCAGTTCCTCTCCTCCGAGTATAAGTGAATTCAAATTAGGAAGTCTGTCCACCTCCTGAAGTGCCGCAGCTTCCTTCAAATGTAATGGTGTTAGCTTTACTGACGTCAGCTCCTGATTTCGGAATATATTGTTTATGTCATTATCAACCGTATCATTATACACTACTAATTTCCCACCAAAGCATAATGGCAGGAATATAGATGTCTGTGTTAAATCAAAGCTCGGATTCGTGAAAAATGGCATGCAAATTTCAGACTTTACATAGCTGTTTCTGGCATATGTAATATAATTCATCAAAGATCTGTGTTCAATCATTACACCCTTTGGTTTACCAGTTGTTCCTGATGTATAAATGATGTAAACTAGACTATCCTCACTGCAAATTAAAGGTATGTTGTCCTGTATGCCACTGTAATTTTCCAGATTTTTTAAATCTATTGTTTCTATATTCAATGTTATTATGCAATCCTTAACGGATTGTTCTGTCTTACCCATGAGTATAGCTTTCGGACTGCAATCCTCAAGCATAAACTGTATCCTGTCCACAGGATAGCCGGGATCAACGGGAACATACGCTCCTCCAGCCTTAAGAACAGCAACAATACCGAGAACTGTCTCAATACTGCGTTCTGCAATTATGGCCACTCTGTCGTCATTTTTTACTCCGAGATTTCTCAACTTGGAGGCAATACAATTTGCTCTTGCATTAAGCTCACCATATGTCAAATGTATGTCACCATACTCCAATACAATTTTATCAGGACTTATTTTTACCTGTTCTTCAAACATCTCAATTACAGTTCTCTCAAATGGATAAGATTCAAATGTATTATTAAACTGATGGATAACCTGATCCTTCTCGTCAACAGTAAGAATACCTACATCCTTGATTTTTTGACTGGTATCCGCCATCATACTGCATAGAATTACTTCCAGATGCTTCATCATGATTCTAATTGAATCTTCACAATACAAATCCAAGCAATAGCTGAACGCAACAAGGTATTCATCATCCGTAACGTCTACATGTATTGTCAAATCAAACTTTTCAATATCTATTTCAGGGGCGCAGGCCTCCAGAGTAAGTTCCTTTGATTTCAAGTTACGCTTTTCATAATTCTGGTATACGAACATTACATCAAAAAGAACATTTCTTGAAATTTCACTTTGAATATTCAGATCTTCTACAAGTTGCTCAAATGGGTATTCCTGATTCTCATAGGCTTGCAGGGTCATTTCCTTTACGTTATTAATAAATCCAAGAACCGTCTCATCTTTTCGTGGTCTGGCCCTCATTGCAAGTGTATTGATAAACATACCCATCATATTCTCAATATCCCTGTGAGTTCTCCCGGATATAGGACTTCCCACAATGATATCTTCCTGCCGACTGTATTTGCCAAGCAAAATCATTACGGCAGACAATAGTATCATATACTCTGTTGAACCTGTGCTCTTTGAGACCTTCATAATTTGGTCCTTTATTTCTTTACCGAATGATGTTTTTACCATTTTACCTTTATAGCTGCGATTTTGTGGGCGAGTAAAATCATAAGGCAGGTCAATAACAGGTATTTCTCCCTCAAAGGTCTTTATCCAGAATTCTTTTTGCTTGGAAAAATCTCTGGTATTCATCCACTCACTATAATCCTTGTATTGGATTCTGAGTTCTTCAAGTTCCATACCATTATAGTATTTTAAGAGTTCATTGATAAATACACCCTCACTTACACCATCTGAAACAATATGATGCATATCAAGAAGAATGTACATTTCATCATTTGTTTTTGCAACCTGCATTCTTATCAGCGGAAGCTTTTCCAGTTCAAATTTTCTGATAAATGATTCTGCAAGTTCGTCAACTGACAGTTGGGATTCTATGTATGTAAAGTCAACAACAGGATTTTCGTGGATTTCCTGAACCATATTGCCGTCCTGCATATGGAACTCAGTTCTTAAAATCTCATGTCTGCTTAGAAGATATGAAAAAGCATCCTTTAGCTTTTCAATGTCCAGACTGCCTCTGACCCTCATAATGTTTGGCATATTGTAGGAAATACCCGACTCATCAATCTGGTACATAAAGTACATTCTCTTTTGGGTTGAAGACATGGGATAATACTTTTTGGTTTCTGCTTTGGGTATGGAAGTATGCTGGCCCTTAATTCGGGTTGCCAGTTCCTCTGCAATCTCTTCAGCTGTAGGTTTGCCGAATATAAGCTGTAACGGAAGTCTTATTCCGGTATTAATCTCAATCTGGTTTATGACCCGGGTAGCTCTAAGGCTATGGCCTCCGATTTCAAAAAAATTGTCCCGAACGCCTATTTTTTCTTTATTTAAGACCTCCTCAAATATGTTACAAATACTTTTTTCAATCTCATTTCTTGGAGCCAGATATTCTGTACTGCTCTTGACATCTATTATCGGCAGCTTTCTCTTATCCAGTTTTCCGTTCAAAGTAAGAGGTATTTCATCGATTGTCATCATATAATTCGGTATCATATAATCTGGGAGTATTCTTCTCATTTTCTCCCTTACCTGGTCATATCTCATGGCTATATCTGACACAAGGTAAGCATAAAGCTCATTTTCTCCGTTTTCGTCTTTCCTTGGTATTACTACCGCATCATTGATACCTTCGATGCTACGCAGAACATTTTCAATTTCAGCCGTTTCAATTCTGAACCCTCTGATTTTTACCTGATCATCTATTCTGTCAATAAATTCAATGGTGCCGTCAGGCAGCCATCGTGCTAAATCTCCTGATCTATACAGCTTTCCTTCTTCAAATGGGTTATCTATAAACTTTTCTGCTGTCAGTTCAGCTTTATTTAAATATCCAGTAGCCAAACCTATGCCGCTGATGCATAGCTCTCCTACAATGCCGATACCGCAAAGCCTGATTCCATCCAGAATATAAATATGCATATTTTCAACTGGATTTCCTATAGTAACGATTTTTTCACTGTCTTTTTCCATAAGTGTACTGGTGGCAAAAACGGTGGCTTCTGTGGGGCCGTATTCATTATGAATCTCAACCTCTCCCCCAAGAAGGTCATAGGCTTTATTTAAAAGTGCCTTGTCCAGTTTTTCTCCTCCAAGAACAATGCATTTCAGGTTTTTAGGCTTTTTCAGATTCTTGTCCATACAGATTGTTTTAAGCAAGGATGGAGTAAGCTTAACTAATGAAATTTCATCATTTTTGAAAATATCTGCTATACCTTCGTCAATATTTTCATAAATATAGCATTTACTGCCAAAGGACAGCGGTCCAAATATAGACGGTACTGTCAAGTCAAATGAAGGGTTGGTGAATAAAGGTGTTACTCCTACATCCCCCTTGTAAAATCTATCCCTGACAATATATAAATGGTTGACAACGGATTTATGTCTTACCACAACTCCTTTTGGCTTCCCGGTGGTTCCCGAGGTATAAATAATATATACCGGGTCCTCAGGTGAATTTACAATTGGTTGATTTGTTTCCTCACATGTATAATTACCCTCATCAATTAATGATATGAAGGGCACATCTGTATTAAAACCCACACACTCCCTGCGTGACAGAATCGCCTTAGGTTTACAGTCGCTTACGATATATTCCAGTCTTTCCTGAGGATAAGTCGGGTCTACCGGAATATATGTTCCTCCTGCTTTCATGACGGCGTACAACGCAATCAGAAGTTCTATGCTTCTTTCAGCCATGATTACAACTGTGTCTTTAGGCATGACTCCCAGCTCTTTCAGCTTTCTTGCAATCTGGTTGGCCTTTAAATTCAGTTGATGGTAGGTTATCTCAATTCCGTTGAATGATGCTGCTATATTATCAGGATTTTCTTTCACCTGCTTTTCAAATAATTCATGCAGACATAAATTCTGAGGATAGTCTTTGTCTGTATTGTTAAATACATATTTTATCCTGTCTGCCTCTTCCTTCGAAATCAATTCAATGTCTGATACTTTTGTATCCTGCTTATAAAGAATCTGAGCCAGAGTAATTTCATATCTTCTTAGTAATTGCTCTATCTCCTGATATGTATATCTTTTAGGGTCATACATGATACTTAAATCCAAACTGTCCTCGCCGGAAAGCAAAAATCCCTGATCTGAAAAAGAGGCTTTGAATGAGATGGCATAGTTTGTCTGCTCTCTGGCAGATTCCATTTGCATGCTTAAATCCTCTATCCCCTTTTCATATGACTCTTTATCTACATAATAATTTTCGAATACAAACAGAGTCTTTATCAAGTCCTTGCCAAGCCCGGTAATTTCCTGAATATCAGCAAGGGAATTATAAACATAATTAGAACTTTCCACTGATTGCTCCATAGTCCGGTCAACCAGCTCTTTTATCGAAATATTTTCATCTGCCTTAATACGGGAAGGAATTGTATTTATGAAAAGACCTACCGTCTCATTTATTCCTTTCAAATCAGCATTTCTACCTGAAACAACTTTACCGAAAACAACATCATTTGTCCTGTTAAATTTCTGAAGTAACACACCCCAGGCAACTTCCAGATATGTATTAATGGTTACTTTATTCTTCTTGCTAATTTCTTTTATTGCACTGCACAGTCCCTTTTCTACACGAAGTTCAGCGGTCTTAACCTGTTCCTCAGTCCCTATCCCTGCAGTCTGGGGAATAATATCCGCAGTACTCCCGTAGTCCTCCAGAACTCCCTTCCAATAATCCAAGCCTTCATTTCTGTCCTGCTTTTCCAGCCATTTCAAGTATTCCCCATAGCTTGTCCTTACTGCATTGCATTCTTTAATTTCCTTTACTAGCTCTTCTCGTGAGCAGCCCTTTAGCAGCCGGTCGTAATTTGACATAAAATCTTTAAGAATTAAGGAAAAGCACCAGCCATCCATAATTATATGGTGGAAACTCCATATCATTTTATATTCATCATTACTGATTTTTACGAGTATAGCTCTCATTAAAGGATCTCTGGATAAATCAAATCCTCTTTCAACATCTTCTTTTTTAATTCTCTCTAATTCAGTGTTTATATCTTGAACATTTGATAAATCAATGTATTGATTTTCAAGCTTTCTTTCCGTCATAACAACCTGACGCGGCTTGACAACCTTTTTATATAAAAATGCCGTTCTTAAGGCATCATGTTTTACAGCCAATAAATCAATCGCTTCCTGAATGTTTTTTACGTCAACAATACCTTTCAGATTCAATACAGATTGTATAAAATAGCTGGTATCTTTTTCATTAAGATTTTTATAAAACAACATTCCTTCCTGCATGGAAGTCAAAAGATATATACCTTCAACCTTATTGTTTATTTCTTTGCTCATGTAAAACACTCCCCAGTTTTTATATTCATACCTTAAGCAATAGTTTTATTTTTGTCCGCCCAACTCTTTATTGATTGAAGCAGTTATTCCGTTAACATCCTCATTCAGATAAAAATGCGACCCGTCAAATGCCACCAGCTTAAAGCCGGAGCCTGCAACCTCCTGCCATGCAGTCATATTATCATATGTTATGCTGCTATCGCTCCTGCCATAATAAACAACCACATCCGTTTTGATTTTTTCTCTTCCGGGAACAAATTTATATTCCTCGTATATACGGAAATCAGCTCTTAGAATCGGAATAAACAAATCACATAATTCCTTGTTTTTGAATACATCTTCGCTATTGCCACCGTATTGTAAAACCACTTGCTTGAACTGGTCATCGGGTAACTGATACCTTTTAATTTCATCCGGAGGAAGATGTGGTGCCTTTGAACCTGAAAAGAAAATCTTAACGGGTTCCTTAAAACCCTTTTCCATTAACTTATAGTAAACTTCGTATGTTACACGAGCTCCCATACTGTGTCCAAAGAGGGCATAATCAACATCTTTTGCTTCGTTTATTATAGTATTAGATAAATCCTCTGCGGCTTCATCTATATCGTTGTAAAATTTGTCGTTGAATCTTCTTCCCCTTCCGGCAAGCTCCAAAGGGATTACCTTGATTTCTTTATTTATAAGTTTAGTCCATTTGGAATAGACCATGGCAGATGCCCCTGAATATGGAATACAAAATAGTTTTGTCATAGCAATCACTCCTGATATATTTTTATGTATTATAATAAGTCCATTAATTTACTTAGCTCATCCAGTTCAAAATCCTCCAGGCTTTCCGCGCCAACGTCAGATACTGTTTTTATAACCTCATCGTTTTCAGTACAATGCAAAATAATCTCCTCCAACGTTCCCTTGAATTCCTTTTTTATTCCGGCAATAAACTCATTACTGTATTTACTGCAATCATACAAGATTTCAAAGACTAGCTTTCCGTTAACTATTTGGCCGTCAATTAGTAATGAGTTATCAAAATAATTGTGCCTTCCTCTGTCTTCCCCTGTTGTAAATTCAGAACTCTTTATCTCCATACCGGATAAACTGTCAGACTCATTGATTTCCCCAAGATAATTAAAACTAACCTCCGTTTTAACCCCTTCCATTTCTTTAAGCAAACCAAACCCGATACCGTTACCCGGAACCTTTCTGAGAGTTTCTTTTACAGAAATAATATCTTTTTTCAAATCTCCTGACATAACAAGTACCACCGGATAAATGTTTGTAAACCATCCTACCGTCCGTTCAATCTGCATGGAGGAATCAATTTCGTGTCTGCCATGGCTTTCCAATGTAATTGCAATACTCTCGGAATGAGTTGCTTTATAAAGTGTACCACCTAGAGCCGTCAGCAGTAGGTCGTTTATCTCAGTATTATATTTTTTCCAGGCAGAACGGGTGAGCTTATACGTGAACTCCTGGTCTATACACAGCTCTTCTTTTATCAGATCTCTCTCCTGTATGCCTTCGGATGGTAAAAATCTCTCACCTAAAGAAAACTCCTGAACTTGATTTTTAACGTTATTCCAATATTCTAATTGAGACAGTATCTCTTGGCTTTGAGAATACTGCTCCAATTTTTCAGACCAACTTTTGTATGAAGTTGATTTGGGAGGAAACTTTATTTTCTGTCCTGATATGTATTGTTTGTAGCCATTGTTCAGGTCTTCAAGAATTATCCTCCAGGATACCCCGTCAACTACCAGATGGTGTATACAAAGCATTAAATGTTCTTCCTCTTTATTCGAGAACAAAACAGCTTTTATTAAGGGGCCTTTTTCCAAGTTAAAAGAGCCTTGTATTATATTACACTTCTCGTTTATGTACACCTGAAGCTTTTCATATGGGATATGTGAAACGTCGTATTCTTCAAGTTCATAAAGGCTGCTCTCTTCCACCCTTAGTACATATTGTCTGCTATTGCAAAAAACTGCCCTAAGCATATCATGGTGAATGGCTATTTCACCCAGCACAGCCTTTATTGCCTCCCTGTCAAAGTGTTGTGTCTTTACCATAACTGATTGATTCAGGTGGTTTAAATTTGACAGTTCCCATCGATAAAATGATTTTTGAATAGGTGTAAGTTTAACTTCGCCTGCAAGTTCCGTGTCATCTTGTAATATAACACCAGCATCTTTCTTAATATATTTTGATATATTCCTTATACTCCTGCCCAGCATAATATCCTTCACAGATACTTTATATCCCAAATCCTTTAATTTGGATATAATTCTTATTGCCTTTATGGAATCCCCTCCGAGCTCAAAAAAGTCAACGTTGACACTTACTTTTTCAAGGGATAGTATTTCTTCGAAGGTCTGACATAGAACTTTTTCATCCTCATTTTGAGGAGGCGTATAATCTTCCCCTCTCACTGATTGTATTTCAGGAAGCAATCCTTTATTTACTTTTCCGTTGCGGTTAAGAGCTATGCTTTCCACCTGCATTATAAAGGACGGCAGGATATTTTTTATCTGCTCTCGTATCCTGTCTGTATTTTGCTTCAGATCAGATACAATATAAGAACAAAGTAATTTTTCATTATTTTGCTCCCGAATGATAGTAACAGCGTCTTTTATTTTGTCCAGACTCTTAAGAACGCTGTCTATCTCTCCCAATTCAATACGGTAGCCTCTTATCTTCACCTGCTCATCTATTCTGCCGAGATACTCGATATTTCTATCGGGAAGCCATCTTGCCAAATCCCCTGAACGGTAGATTTTACCCTCCCCATAAGGATTATCTATGAATCTCTCATGAGTCAGCTCAAGACGATTCAAGTACCCTCTTGCGATTCCGGCACCTGCAATACACAATTCTCCGGGCATTCCGATGCCACATAATTCCGTACCGTTTAATATGTAAACCTTTGTATTGGGTATTGGTTTTCCAATCGGAATGCTGTCCCTTACAGCTTCACATTTTTTGTACTCCCAATGTGTCGCACAAACCGTAGTTTCTGTGGGGCCATATGCATTTATGTACCTTATATCGGTACCTACTTTTTCTATAATCTTCTTACTCGACTCAGAACCTGCTGTTATCAGCAGTCTTGGAGCAAAATTATTCAAGGTCAGATAGTACTGAGGTGGCAGAGTTGCCACCGTTACATTATTGTCGCTACAGTATTTTTCAAACAACAGCGTGTCCATAATACATTCTGACGGAACAACTATCAGCGTCGCTCCCGTCAGCAGCCCCATGGACATTTCCCAAACGGATGCGTCAAAGGATATGTTTGCGAACTGCAAAACGTTGTCTTTGGGAGTGATTTTGAAGCTTGACTCAAAGTAGCTCTTTAAATTTGCTATGCCATGGTTCTCCACCATGACCCCTTTAGGTCTGCCTGTTGTTCCGGAGGTATATATAACATATGCTACATCTTCCGGTCTACTTAAAATCTCCAGGTTTTGCCTGTCACCCTCCCAGATGGTGTTATCCTTTAAGTCTATTACGGGAAGCTCTGTTTCAATATTTGTGTTGTACACAAGTATTGCCTTTGGACTGCTGTCCGATATCATGTACTCGATTCTGTCCTTAGGATAACCGGGATCAACAGGTACGTATGCCGCTCCGGATTTTATAATCCCCAGAATGCCCGCAATCATCTCTACACTGCGTTCTGTCATAATCGCCACGAAATCATTTTTCCCTATGCCCATATGACGGAGCCTGCCTGCAAGACAATTTGCCCTTCTGTTTAATTCTCCATATGTAACCTTTTCTTCTCCGAATATTACTGCCAGATTGTCCGAGGAGCTTTCTACCATCTCCTCAAACAGCTCAGCCATGACCTTTTCCTTTGGAAAATCCAGCTCTGTTTTATTAAAGTCATATAGAATACTCTTCTTTTCATTCTCATCCAGAACATCAATTCTGCCGATGAGCTGTTCACAATTTGAGGCTATTTCCTTCACAAGGTTGATATAGTGGTTTTTCAGAAGCTCCGCCGTTTCTTCTGCATATAAGTCCTCACAATACTCCAAAACGATCTTGTATCCGTCCCGTTGTTTGGTAACAATTACTGCTAAATCAAACCTTGCCGCCCTGTGCCATTCACACTTGTCAAGCTCCTGCATTTCCATTGTGTCAAAGCTTGCGGTACCATGATCATAATTTTGCAAAACAAACATTATGTCAAACAAGGGATTTCTAGAGGATTCCCTGTTTGCACTCACCAACTCAATGAGCTTTTCAAATGGGTAGTCCTGGTTTTCATATGCATTCAAGCATATTTCTTTTACCTCACTCAGGAACTCGGAATACCTTTTTGTTTTTTCCGGCTTTCCTCGGAATGCCAGTGTATTTACAAACATGCCGGGGATATTTTGAGTGTCTTTGTGGGTTCTTCCCGACATAGGGCTGCCTATGACTATATCCTGCTGTCCGGTATATTTTGACAGTAGGATCATAAGTGCACTCATAAATATCATGTAATCTGTTGTCTCTGTTTTACGTTGGATTTTCTCAATATCAGTAGCCAGTTCCCCTTGTATACAGGTTGCTACAGCCCTGCCTCTGAAGCTCTGTACCGATGGTCTCCTATAATCCAACGGCATGTTCAGAACAGGAACCTCATCTGAAAACATTGTTTTCCAATATTCTCCTTGGGCTGTAATATCCACTGTCTTGAGCCATTCACTGTAGTCCTTGAACTGCACCCTCAATTCAGGAAGGGTACCGTTGCCATACAGGCTTGACAGCTCACTCAACAGTATATTCATGCTTATCCCGTCTGCAATGATATGGTGCATGTCCAATAAAAGGAGACTTGAACCTTCACCAGTATTTATTACCGTGGCTCTCATAAGCGGAGCACGGCCTAAATCAAAGGGCTTTACAAAGCCTTTTAGTATTTCATCAATTTCTTCTTTTTCCGCATCTACAAATTCTAAAGATATATAGACATCTTTTGAAACAGTCTGTACTGGTTCTCCGTTTACCATTGTAAAGCTTGTCCTGAGAATTTCATGACGTGCTACAAGCTTCTTTACTGCATTTTCAAATCTTTCACGTTCAAGCCTGCCCTTGATTTCATACACGCAAGGTAAATTATATGCAATGCCTGTCTCGTCTATCTGAGCAACCATATACAGCCTTTGCTGGGCTGGAGACATGGTATAGTATTCCTTCACAGCAACAGCAGAAATAGGATTATATTCGTTTGTCGCAGATTGATTTACTGCATTAGCTATCTTTTCAGGTGTTCGGTACAAGAAAATATCCTTGTGTGACAAACGGACTCCTGCTTTTTCTTCAATGAGGTTTACAAGCATTGTTGCTCTTAAAGAATGTCCTCCTAATTCAAAGAAGGAATCAAATATGCCTACCTTATCCAGTTTTAAAACCTCACAGAACGCCTCGCATATTACATGTTCCAGTTTATTCCTTGGTGCTTTATAGCCGTCAATACTGGCTTTAATAGCCAGTAATGCTTTTTTGTCAACCTTCCCGTTTCTATTAAGGGGTATGTTATCAAGCTGCATTAAATATGCCGGAATCATATAGTCTGGCAGGCTTTTAGCAATAATATTCCTAATTTCTTCTGAATCTATTTCTCCAGTTGAAACCATGTATGCGAATATTGCTTTTTCTCCTTTTGAATCTTCCCGAGCGATAACAGCAGCATCCGTAATGTAATCAATCTTTCTGATTACATTTTCTATCTCTCCCAATTCAATACGGTATCCTCTTATCTTCACCTGCTCATCTATTCTGCCGAGATACTCGATATTTCCATCGGGCAGCCATCTTGCCAAATCCCCTGAACGGTAGATTTTACCCTCACCATAAGGATTGTCTATAAATCTCTCATGAGTCAGCTCAAGACGGTTCAAGTACCCTCTTGTGATTCCAGCACCTGCAATACACAATTCTCCGGGCATTCCGATGCCACATAATTCCGTACCGTTTAATATGTAAACCTTTGTATTTGGTATCGGTTTGCCAATCGGAATGCTGTCCCTTACAGCTTCCGATTTCACATACTCCCAATGTGTGGCACAAACCGTAGTTTCTGTTGGGCCATATGCATTTATGTATCTTATATCGGTACCTACTTTTTCTATAATCTTCTTACTCGACTCAGAACCTGCTGTTATCAGCAGTCTTGGAGCAAAATTATTCAAGGTCAGATAGTACTGAGGTGGCAGAGTTGCCACCGTTACATTATTGTCGCTGCAGTATTTTTCAAACAACAGCGTGTCCATAATACATTCTGACGGAACAACTATCAGCGTCGCTCCCGTCAGCAGCCCCATGGACATTTCCCAAACGGATGCGTCAAAGGATATGTTTGCGAACTGCAAAACGTTGTCTTTGGGAGTGATTTTGAAGCTTGACTCAAAGTAGCTCTTTAAATTTGCTATGCCATGGTTCTCCACCATGACCCCTTTAGGTCTGCCTGTTGTTCCGGAGGTATATATAACATATGCTACATCTTCCGGTCTACTTAAAATCTCCAGGTTTTGCCTGTCACCCTCCCAGATGGTGTTATCCTTTAAGTCTATTACGGGAAGCTCTGTTTCAATATTTGTGTTGTACACAAGTATTGCCTTTGGACTGCTGTCCGATATCATGTACTCGATTCTGTCCTTAGGATAACCGGGATCAACAGGTACGTATGCCGCTCCGGATTTTATAATCCCCAGAATGCCCGCAATCATCTCTACACTGCGTTCCGTCATAATCGCCACGAAATCATTTTTCCCTATGCCCATATGACGGAGCCTGTCTGCAAGACAATTTGCCCTTCTGTTTAATTCTCCATATGTAACCTTTTCTTCTCCGAATATTACTGCCAGATTGTCCGGGGAGCTTTCCACCATCTCCTCAAACAGCTCTGCCATGACCTTGTCCTTTGGAAAATCCAGCTCTGTTTTATTAAAGTCATATAGAATACTCTTCTTTTCATTCTCATCCAGAACATCAATTTTACCGATGAGCTGTTCACAATTTGAGGCTATTTCCTTTACAAGGTTGATATAGTGGTTTTTCAGAAGCTCCGCCGTTTCTTCTGCATATAAGTCCTCACAATACTCCAAAACGATCTTGTATCCGTCCCGTTGTTTGGTAACAATTACTGCTAAATCAAACCTTGCCGCCCTGTGCCATTCACACTTGTCAAGCTCCTGCATTTCCATTGTGTCAAAGCTTGCGGTACCATGATCATAATTTTGCAAAACAAACATTATGTCAAACAAGGGATTTCTAGAGGATTCCCTGTTTGCACTCACCAACTCAATGAGCTTTTCAAATGGGTAGTCCTGGTTTTCATATGCATTCAGGCATATTTCTTTTACCTCACTCAGGAACTCGGAATACCTTTTTGTTTTTTCCGGCTTTCCTCGGAATGCCAGTGTATTTACAAACATGCCGGGGATATTTTGAGTGTCTTTGTGGGTTCTCCCCGACATAGGGCTGCCTATGACTATATCCTGCTGCCCGGTATATTTTGACAGTAGGATCATAAGTGCACTCATAAATATCATGTAATCTGTTGTCTCTGTCTTACGTTGGATTTTCTCAATATCCGCAGCCAGTTTCCCTTGTATACCAGCTGCTACAGCCCTGCCTCTGAAGCTCTGTATCGATGGTCTCCTATAATCCAGCGGCATATTTAGAACAGGAACCTCATCTGAAAACATTGTCTTCCAATATTCTCCTTGGGCTGTAATATCCACTGTCTTCTTATCTTCAAATTTGGGAATCATGATATCATCACAAGGTAAATTATTTTCTGCAAATATATCTTTACTGCAATAATTGACCATAGGAATCTTGTCTTCATAACGTTTGTTTTCTTCCATTATTTCTTCCAAACTCCTTTTGTACAATTAATCTATTTTATAAATCTCCTGCATTTGTTACTATCTAAATAATAGAACCACACCAATTGTTCCCAATATTTCATTTCTAAAATGGCAAACGGAATTCGCCTATAATGTTCTGATCACATTCAAATAAATGTGTTCCATTAAGCTTTCTGCATCATCCAAATCTCCGCTGTAGCTGCCGGCTATGTCTTCCAACTGGGAAGTCAGCTTGAAAGCTTTGCAAACTAGCCCTTCTATAGTTTCACTCTCGGTAATATATTTCTGGAGCTTGGCTGTATCAAAGCATTCTCCATTCTTTATATTTACCATTGCCGTAGCTACATCCTTATCATACCGACCTGTAGTTAAAATCAGTGCAACACAGTCATTTAAAAGTCTATTAGTCAATTTATCACTGGTTTTCAAATTGTTTTTTGAAGATAGGTAAGATGAAAGTTGCTGAAACAGTCTGATTTTTGCATTGAATTGGATATTTTCCATTGAATCCGGACTATGTTCCGGATAACCGGGAGCCTCACCTGACTTTTGACCACATACAATAACTGTTTCCGTATAATTTTTACGGTTGCTCATGAAAGTCTCCAGCTCTTTTTCCCACTCATTTCCCCCCAGCCGGACATATTCCTTTTTATACTCTCTTATCTTCTCCCAGTTTGTAACTTCATTAAGGACAAAAACATTTGATTTGTCAGGTATTTGTACAGGTTCACAACGATATGCCATTACTTGAATAAATCTTTTATAGTCAGCGCGGTTATGCATATATATAAGCTCTATTTGTTCAGACCTTGTATCCAAATGCATCATAAAATCTTTATCCGAGGTTATAAACAGATTCTCGCTATTTCTATATACTTTTCCCCTGCTCACAACATCTCGGTATACTTCGGTGGCGGACATGCCCTTTTCCACCGGCAAGAGTAATTTAGGATATCTTCTCTCCAATACTTTATACATGGAGGCTTGTACATTGCCAGAACTCTGACTATTTTTGTTTGATTTGCCTTGAAACATTGAAGCGTATGATTTAATCGTTTTCATAGTATCAGGGTATTTCTCACTAGCATTTTTACATACTGGGCTCTTCCCTATAAAACTATCCAATATGCTGAAGAAATCACCCAACTCATCATATTTGGGGAGTATTCCTCCGATAGTTTTATTTTGAAAAAAGCTTATTACTTCATCCCTGTTGTATTTAAAGAAATCCAGATACATTTCCAGAATATTATTATTATAATGTTCTATAATTAAATCCATTGCTTCATAAATAAATGAATAGCAGAAATTAAACAGATACATTATAAAAACATTTAAAAATTTGAACTCCACTGTACTGTTTTTTTCAATGCTATAAAAATTAAGGAATATTTTTTTGTTCTCTTTTACAAGATCATTAACTTCAGGGCATCTGGTATAGTCACTATTATTAAAATCCATTCCACGGAATTCGTTGAACTTTAGATCATCATAATAGTTTTGCCCCATGCTTGTACCCGGTAGGAATGCCAGCGGCCACAATTCAATCAAAAATGTTCCTTTAAAATTTCGTGTAATATTACTTTTCTTAATCCGGTGTATCATGGTAAGAGTATCATTCAGGTCTTCTCCCAGCTCAGTTGGGAATCCATAAATAAAGGAAAACACCGCTGTTATATTACTTTCTATCAACCCTTTTAGAACCTGATCCACCTTTTCAAGCTTTAAGTTTTTGTTTACAGCCCTTTGAACTGTTTTTGACCCGGTCTCAACTCCAAAAAATATTCCTACACATCCGGATTCAGACATTTTAAGGAGCATTTCACGGTCTACCGTGTCAATTCTTGCACTGCACTTCCATGTTATATTCATTTTTCTTTTAATTATTTCATCACAAAACTCAAGAATGTATTTCTTATTAAAAGTAAATAAGTCATGTTGGAAATTGAAATCCTTGATCTGAAGTTTCTCCATATAAAACTCTACTTCAGAAATAATCTTTGGGATACTTTTGACCCTGAAATGGTTTCCCCAGAATTTTTGCGTTGAGCAAAAAGCACATCTGAAAGGACATCCTCTTCCGCCTTCAATATCAACAGACCCAATTTCCCTGATTTTATCAGCCTCAACCCCTACCTTAGTAAAATCAATTACTTCCAGGTTTTCAATATCTGCAATATCAGTACTGTTCCAATTGGCTATGATTTTGCCTTCACCATCTCTATACGCCAAACCGACAATTCCCTCAACATTATTATTGAAAATACCATTTAGTATAGGGACAATTGTTTCCTCACCTTCACCCAAACCAATATAATCAATAGAATCAAATCCGCTTAGTGTTTCTTCAGCAACCATAGTTGCATGAGGGCCCGCAAGTAGTGTTATAATATTGGGATTCTTTGTTCTGATTGCCTTGCACAAAAACAGAGCTATGTGATAGTTGTTACACATTGTGTAAACACTTATTATATCGGGCTTCTTTCCGATAATATAATCAACCATACAATCAATATTCTTCTGGAAACTATCATCCTTCAGAATACCTTCATAGTACACATCATTAAAATCACATATCTCTACATCGTAATCTGTTTTGTTCTTTAAAATAAAGTATAAAGACAATAATCCCAATGGAGTCTGTATACGTTTCAAGCTTGAAAAATCATATAGATTTATAAACATTACCTTTTTCATATAACGCTCCTCTACTAATACAATACTTTCGGGCCCTTTTTATTAAATCTGTTAATTTAGGACTTAGCCATGTCAACCTTGCGGAAGAAGGTCAATACAAACATTACAAAGGCAAAGGCAAGCATTAATCCTATCTGGAGAGCACAGTCCGCAATGCTCTTACCTTCAAATATTTTTGTCGCAGCCAGCATATACCACCTGGTCGGTAATAACTGTCCTATCCTCTGCAATGATTCGGGCATGAAATCAAACGGCCATAAACAGCCTCCCAGCATCAGCATAGGCATAGTTAGTAAAGCAACTGTTGCATTTACATGTGATGACTTTTTTGCATACCTTGAGATTATTATTCCTATTGAAACGCACGTAAGTGCGAACAACATGGATAATAGCACTAACTGCGGGAATACTCCTCCAAAATCAATATGATACCCTTTCCATAATATGTACAGGACGACTACTATTTGGATAAAAGCTACAAGTGTAAAGCTGATGATATTCTGGAGAAAATAACTTCTAAGTGAAACTGGAGTTGTCATAATTCTTGTAAAGGTTTTATATTCCTTATCCTTCATTATCAATGTTGTAGCTGACATCATAAGCAGCATCAGACCCATTGAAAAGAATCCTATTGATAATGTCTTTCTCTCACTGTTTTCTGCTTCCCCGTCAAATTTCTTGTTGTCTAGTTTCAATGACCCATGGAGATATTTATCCATAGATTGATAGAATAGGTTTTCATCTTGATTTGCTGATTTGCTTATTGTTTTAGCCGAACTGAAGAAACTGCTTATTGACAGCTTTATAGGTTCATTTGCGTTAGTTCCTTCAAGCATATAAAAATCTACATTATCATCTTTTCCGCTTAGAACATTTTTCGTAAAATCTTTATTTATTATAATTCCACAATCAATTTTGGAATTTATCACTGCATTTTTGATTTCATCTTCTTTGAATTCCACCAGCTTAATATTTTCACTTTTATCCTTCAGGAAATCTGAAAACATCTGGGTCAGTTTTGTATTGTCATTATCCACCAAAGTCACTTTGTATACCGCATTACCTGTTGAGCCAACCACAACTACAACAGTCAAAATAACCGGTATAACCAACATAAAAAGAAAGTTCAATTTCTTTTTGAAAATACGTCTTATATTACTTAATAATACTGTCAATTTGTTCTCCTCCTTGCCAATATAATAGAAACAGTCGAAATAACAACGGTAGCTATAAGTAACGCAAGAACATTGGTTACTACCAGATGCTGATCCCCATTGTAAATGGTATTAAAAAATGCTGTATGTGCCCATTGGTTTGGTGAAAGGTATTTAATAGGTCCAAAATCAATTTTTATATACCCTCCTGCAATGAATGTAAATATCGGAACAAGTAGACTTGATAAAGCCCCTGCACGGTTTACATCATTGAACATTATGCATAACATAGCACCTATCGCTGTAGCAAATACTGCCACCAGTAACGTGAAAGCTAATATTATGAATATATTGCTTCCCCAATTGGCCTTAAGAACAAACTTTGTAAATAAGACCATGACAAGACCCTGCACAAAGTTTGAAAGGCATGCCCCTATCATCTTTCCTGCATATTGTTGAACTGGACTAACCGGAGTGCTTTTAATCCTCTTTCCCATTATTCCTATGTAATCTTCTCCCACCAGCTCACATCCAAATGCCGCACCCGATAGTAGCGACAGCACGAGTATCGTAACTGCGTAATAGTCAATAGCTTTTGGCCTGTTACCGTTGATTGAAATAGGTATTTCCTTAATACTGGAAGAAGAACTGTATTCTGCAGGTTTACCTGTTACCATGGCAACCGCTATATTTGTGTTAACAATATTGACATACGAATCCATAATGTTCTGTACTACTGTCAGTTTGTAGTCTGAATATTTGCTGGAGTATATTGTAACACTTGATTTCTCACCGCTTTCTATTTGCTTCGTATAATTTTTATCAATAAATATAAGCGATGATATTTTATCATCAGAAATCATTTTTTCAGCTTTATCAACAGAATCAACCTGAACAAGACTTATTAATTCTTTAATGGATTTATCCTCTTTTAAGATTTTTACAAGGGTCTCTCCCTGTTTTCCATTATCAAGATTCAGGTACCCTACTTTTATAATATCCATGTTGGATAGCTCAAAAGAGCCTTTTAATGCCACACCCAATATTACTATGGCGACAATCGGAATCAATATTTTCATTATATTGGTCCTTTTATCCAACATGATTCTTTTTATTGTATAATAAGCAATATATAATGTATTCATTGCTATCCCCCAATCACTTAATCTCTTAGTGTTTTACCTGTTAAAGACAGAAAAGCAGCCTCCAGCGTTGGTTGCTCAATATTTACAGATATTATTTTTACTCCGCCTTTTACAAGTCTTTCAATCATAATAGGAAGATTATCGATGTTTTTCTTTGACTTTACCAGAAGAGTATTGCCATTCTCATTGACACTGCAGCTTATTACACCTTCAATGTCTTTTATAATGCTCTCACATTTGCCGTTATCATCCTCAACTTCAAATTTTGTCAATCTCTCAGTCAGAATACTATTTTTAATACTCTCGCTTGTTCCTTCGGCAATAAGCTTTCCTAAATCAATAATTGCTACTTTCGTACATATTTCCTCGATTTCTTCCATGTAGTGGGAAGTATAAATAACTGTTGTCCCGTTCTCATTGAGTTTTTTTATTGTTTCCAGGATATTATTTCTTGATTGTGGGTCAACACCTACTGTCGGTTCATCCATTATCAAAAGTTCAGGTTCATGGACAATTGCACATGCAATATTTAGACGTCTTTGCATTCCCCCTGAGTATTTTTTGGGATTTTCCTTTCTTCTGTCCCAAAGGCCAGTGAACTCCATTGATTTTTTAACTGCTTCCTTCAACGCAGCTCCTCTTAATCCAAATAGTTTTCCAAAGAAGGCAACATTGTCATATGCATTTAGCTCGTAACATATAGCAATTTCCTGAGGCACAAAGCCAATTTTCTTTTTTGCAGCCCTGGAAATTTTATTCCCAAAAATCTCAATGGTTCCTTCATCTACTTTTGTAAGCCCCAGAATCGCATTGATAAATGTTGACTTACCTGCACCATTCGGACCAAGCAATCCTAAGATATCGCCTTCTTTAACCTTTAAGCTTACACCATTTACTGCAACTAATTTATTAAAACTCTTAACCATGCTTTCAACTTTTAAAACCACTATATACCCCTCCAAACTTTTTATTTTAACTTATATTTTATATTTGATATGACACAGTTCCGAATGCAGCTGTACAAAAACAAAATAACCACTATTACCATAACTATATTAAGATAATTCATACTTTTCAAAGCATCCTGAAATTCAGGGACTTCATTCCGGTAAAACGTTATGACGTTTATAGCAGCCCATAACAAAACTAATCTTATATTTGTCAATAAAAGTTCTCCGGAGATTTTGCCTGATAATGCTTTCAACAGGTAGTTAACGAAATGAATTGCCGTTACAACTATGATTGCTATAGAAACGGCCTTGCATATTATACTGTCCGCAAGAATTGCGTTATGGTCCTTTAAAGAGGAAATAACGAACAGGGTATTGTATTTTGCATAAACCAATAACTCCACAGCAAAAACAACTATGCTTACAAACATCAGAATAACATTGTCTTTTCTTTGTTTAGGGCGGAAAAAACTAATATCCGATAAGCTGGTATTTTCATCATTGTCACTAATAAATTTAAAAAATTTAAAATCACGCTTCTTTTTAAATAAATACGCTGTAATAGGTAGCAATAAAACAGCGTCCATAAATAAAACAACAAATACACTTAAAATTTGTAAAAGGAGCTGCACATTGTCAGAATATGAATTGTCAAAAGCCAAACTATCAATATTATTAATCATTAAGAACATATAAATGCTTGAGTGAATGGCAAATACTATACTCAGAAGCATCATAAAAAATCTTTTTCTGGGGATTGTGTTCTCTTGGAGCTCATGCATATACCTTTTTGCTACCTCTCTAGGAGATCCGAAATCTTTAGTAACTTTTAGGATTCCTTCTTCTGTTACTTTCTGGTAGGTATTTTTAGTTTCTTCAAGAATATACGCCTCAATCTCTTTCAGAATATCTTCTTTGTCCTTTGAATTATTTGTGTAAAGATATTGACTGATTTCATTCAAATATGTCTTCAAATTATTCGTCATACATTCTCCCCTTTACTTTCATCATGATATTACATTGCTTTTTCCATATTTCATTTAACTGAGTTCGTACACTTATACCTTCAGCAGTAATAGTGTACTTTTTCTGCGGCTGCCCATCGTTAAGTGTCCATTCGCTGCTTGCCCACCCGTTTTTCTCAAACCGGCACAGCAATGGATACAAAGTATTTGCTTCTACCGAATCATATCCAATGTCTCTTAACTTTTTGATGAGCCCATATCCGTGAATGGGTTCACAAAGGCATTCCAAAACTATCAGCTGCAAATAGCCCCTATTCATTTCACTAATAAGTTTCGCGTCCAAATTACCCCCTCTTTCCCTTTAATTAACACCCTTTAGGTGCTTAAAGATATTTCATTCTAATAACAAAACATTTTGTACTATATACTATTGTGTGTGACACAGTAATATATAACATATTATATTATTATATGAAATATATGTCAACAAAACTATTATAAGGGTACTTTCTCAAATTAAGACTTAACTGAAACTTCTTAGTTTTTATTTTTTCTTATATTGGTCAAATATGCAGCATCTTTTTCTATCAAAAGTGTAATTTGGCAATGTACATATCCTAACTTCTTTTGTTTCATACATTTTACTGAAACTCATATTACTTCCCTTACAAAATTCCTTAGCGACATTATCCAAATCTCTATCTTGCAGTAAAGATTCAAATCTGATATCCGGTCTCGTTGACTTTGAATCAGCTTGTTCATTACACTGGTAATAAACTTTTTCAAGAATCTTTCCATCTTTGAAGGCCTTAAGTTTTAAATATAAATCTTCACAACTATTTGCAATAATAGCCAACCTGAAATTTGGATAAATAGCTCTACCTACACTCGCAGTGTAACAAATATCAATAATACGACTCTTTTCTTCACTTTTTAAAAACTTAATATATGAATCAATATTTTTATTGAAGGAGTAGACTGATTTAGCCGTTAAAATAAATAATTCGTCTTCACCTGATTCTTCTAATATTTCAGGTTCCGGTGCTTCTTGGATAAAGGTCACAAGATTATTGCCACCGTATCCGAATGAATAAATACCTGTACATCGTTTAGTATCAGGCTGTTTTTCCCATTGGACGGCAAAATCATTTACATAAAAGGGAGTAGCTGCAAAATTAAGCAAGGAAGTTGGCTTTATAAAGTGGTATACAGGCGGAATTTTATTATGTTTCAGGGACAAAATACCCTTAATTGCACAGAAAGCCCCCATTGCAGCCTGTATATATCCCATATTGGGTGGTACACTTCCTATGGCACAATATTGCCTCTTATGGGTAAGCATTTTCATCCCCTCACTCAACCCGGTGGTCTGGATCATTTCCTCATGTCTGTCAGAGGAGCCTTCCCCATCAAGGCAGCCAACATCTTCAATATTGATACCTGTCTTTTTAACCGCACTGAGTAAAACATCTTTTATGGCAGCAACGCTACTGCCGTTAAAATCACAATCTGTTCCGTTGTTGTTGAAGCTTCCACCTTTAAATACAGCATGGATCCTGTCTCCGTCCTGTAGTGCCTTTTTTAAAGGTTTTAAAAAAAGTGCCGCTGCCGCTTCACCATGGTACACACCACCCGGATTATCATCATAATCTCTTTGGATAACATCATTTCCGTGTTCGAAAATCTTATCATCGGTTCCCGTTATACGGATATTGGGTTTCAGAATTATATTTATCCCACCTGCAATTGCCGAGTCACATTGCTTGTCCAATATTGCCTTATACGCATTAAATATGGCAACTGTCGAGGAAGCACAACTTAAATCAACAACATAGGAAGGGCCTTTCAGGTCGAAATGCTTTGATATCCTTGTAGCCAAACCGCTGGACCAATTATACATAATGGACTCAAATCCCCCTACCCCCACCTGTGCAACTATGGAAGCATGTGAAATCAATAATTCCGATGTGAAATTATTGCCAATATAAACTCCTGTCATATTTTCCTTTGATCTTTCACCCAGATAGCCTGCATCTTCAAGAGTTCTATATGCAGCCTCCAGCATAATCCTTTGACTGGGTGCCATTATCGTGGCATTTTCAAAGGTAAGATCAAACAGGTGATAATCAAAATCAAACAGGTTATTGATATAGGATCCCTTGCTATGGGTTGTAGTATTATCCAAAATCCCTTCAGGCAGGATCTTTTCCATAGCATATACCCTTTTTTTGGCACATCTGTCCACCGCAGTCCTCTTATTTATCAGTAAATCCCAGAAGGACTGGTAATCATCAGCCTCCCGGAATCTACAGCCAATACCAACTACAGCTACTTCATTGTCCTGAGGATCAGTATAGTTTATCTGCTTTACCAGTTCTATAGCCGTTCCCTTTGTTATATTTCCGTTCTTCAATTCATTTAATATGTACTTGCTTAATTTCTTCTCGTCAATCATGATATTCTCCTGATTTATTAATCCATATCAATATAATCATTAATACGAATCAGCGTTTCTTCAGTAAGCATACTGTAACGTTCAGCCATTTCTTCCGATGGTACCTGCTTATACATTAGAATACTTTCTAACAACTTTACAGCTTCACAGACGTGATTCCCGGATACTTCAGCTCCGCTTTTCTCAAGCCCGTCACATAATTCCTTTAGCTTTCCGTAATTTCTTACTACTTCCGATTCATAGTTTGAATAGTCAGTACTGAAATTCCGTGTTGACGCAGCAATTCCAAGAAGTCTCATAATAAAATACTTCAGATTGAAAAACTTTTTAAAGCTGATATTCTCAATGATGTAATTTCTATCCTTCATTGTATCAAAGTAACCGCAAATGAACTTCTGGGGCATAGCACTGAATTCCTTGAACAAACGGTTATCAGGTCCTATTTCCAATAAACAGTCTATTTGTCGATTTATTAAGGCTATCGTACACTCTTTAATATTCAAACTTTCAACATCTAAAATCTTTTTAACGAAGAATGGAATATCTTCCTTTCCAAACTCCTTATACCCGTTGGCTTCTGAAAGTATTGGATATTCCGGAATCTTGAATATGGTTTTTTCCACATTACATATATCCTGAATAATACATACAGCCTCATTTATAGTGATTGCTCCGGCACATACCAGTGCCGGAACAATCCCCAAACCCTCTACAACAAAACATTCGGGGTTAATTCTATATTTCTCCTGCCATAACTTGAAACCTATGATCTCAGCCGCTAAAACAGATAGTTTCTTTTCCTCTGTGGTAAACTCTTCACAGCAGTAACTGTCAAAGAGCCTGTCGGTCAAATTATATCCGGTAAGTGACTCTATTTCCCTGTATGTTTCCATTGCCATGGGGTAATTTATATACAATTCTTTTCCCATGCCGGTGTAAAAAGATGCCGTTCCCGGGAAAATAATTCCTAGTTTTTCCATAGGTTTTCCTTCCTGATCTCATTATCGGATATGATTATTAATCATCCTCTGATTCAAAGAATTGAATCATATCTTCTACTTCAATTTCTCCCTCTTCGAATTTCTCCAGCATATCATCCACATTCTCATTTTCCTCTAATGCTGAAGGTCCACTGCTAAGAAGCTTACTGTCCACGTATTCCGCCATCTCAGCAACTGTCGGATAAACAAACATATCCGAAACCTCTAATAATCCTTGATAATAGTGGTTTAATATTTTGAATACCTCCGTTGCAATAATAGAATCACCGCCCATGGCATTGAAGCTGTCATAAATATCAATTTCGTTAAGTTCCAGTACAGCTGCGTATATTTGTGCCAGTTTGGTTTCAGACGCAGTTAGCTCATCGGCCGGTTTTCCAAGTATAACTATTTCTCTTGATTGCAGGGATTCATAAGAAGCTGCCTTACCAGTCTTGGCCTCACTATTTTTCTTTCTTCTGGATAATGCCTTGGTAAACTCTTCGGATAACAGCATTGGCATAGCATCTACTAACGACATCAGAATGTCGTAATCAATTTCTCCGGGGATTACATTTGTAATACCAGTGCTGATTATTGTATCCAATGCTGAAAGTGCCCTGTTGGTAGGAATTGATTTAAACAATGTAACTGCATTTGCTATATTGTAATCAACTGCCATACCTGTTTCGCTCCAACCAGGCCAGTTAATAGCAATGGTTCTTTTACCCATTTTGTTTCTGTATTGGGCATATGCGTCAAGATATGCATTTGCTACTGTATAGTCACCTTGCCCGGGTGCACTGAAAAATGTGGTCATAGAGGAGAATAAAATAAGGAAATCCAGATCTTGATTTTCAGTTATACACTCTAAAACCTTTGTTCCAGCTATTTTTGGATTTAGTACATTAGAGAATACTTCTGCTTTCTTATTGAAAAGGAAGCCATCCCCTGCAATACCTGCACAATGGAATATACCATTTATTTTCCCGAATTTCTGTATTATATCCTTTGAAACTGCTTCCATTTGACATTTATCATTTATGTCGGAGCTATATGTTGAAACAACAGATCCCTGTTCTTCTATCTCTTGGATTTTGCTTATTATCTTACATAATTTTTTATCTGAAGCTTCCTGCAATATATTACTCCAGCTATCTCTGGACGGAAGCTCCTTTCTTGATACAAGACAAATATTTGCTTTGTTTTTCATTGCCAGATATCTAGCGACTTCCAAGCCAAGACCACCTGTACCTCCGGTAATCAAATATGCTCCCTGATTCTTGATTTTGATTCCGGTTATTGATTCCTCCGAGTTGCTGACCTCCTGCTTTACAAGGCACTCTCTATATCTTATGTTATTCCTGTAGGCAGTTCTCAGGCGATACTCAGCATTGTGGATTTCATTGTAAACCAATTCAAAATCAGTGTTTTCGTCTATATCTATACTTCTGATCTTGATATTCGGATATTCCATAACAATTGTTTTTGCCAGTGATATAAATGCAGCATTTAGAGGTTTAACAGTCTTTTCACTGCCGTTAACCTCCTGAGCATTATCAGTGACTAGAACAAAATTTATCTCTCCGCTTATTTTGTTTTTAAGCATAGTTCTTGAAGTGAATAGCAGACTATATATGCTGTTGTTCTGAGCCTTTTGGTAATCTTCAATTTTACTGTCCGAAATGTCAAAATCTACAGTTCCCATATGAATTATGTCAGTAATACCATCAGAAGATAACTCCTTCATAAGCATATCGTAATCATCTTCCTGCTCTCCAACAATATACTGGTTTGGATTTACTTTCTTGAACTCATTTCCAAACTCAACGGTAACAAGGTTTTGTGCACTCTCTCTAAGTTTAGCTTCAACCTTTTCGGATAAATCACTGTAGCCTTTAAATAATAGCACCTGTTTCCCGGTATCCCTCAACTTAATGTCACTGTCGGTTTCAACCCAATCAATTCCATAGAAGGAGTTGGCGACATAGTCATTAAAAGCGTTTACCTTTTTAACAACATAGCCTTCTATTTCGGCTACAATTTTACCGTTTGTATCTGATATAACAACATCATATGTTTTTGTTTCGTCATTATGGGTGTTCTTATCCAAAAGGGTAGCCTTACTGAATACATGTGCAGGAAGCGGTGCATACATAGTGAACTTCTTGTAGTAATAAGGCAGATACATTCCCGTGGTAAATTCCTGAACAGGCCTGTTAACCGCCATATCCAGTACACTGGTATGGTATTTGAATTCCTTTAAATCCTCTGCATATTTGTCAGATAATTTTATTTCACTCACTGCCACATTCTTTTGTCTGTATGTTTTGACTACATTGTCCCATCTGTCTCCAAGGCCCATCAAACCTTGTGCATTAAGAGCAGGAAGGTTTGTAGGTGATTCCTGAGCATCTTCGGAGCTTATAACACCTGTAAAGTCAAGGATTTCCGCTGTACTCTTTTTATGCTGTTTTATTTCACCTTTTGCATGTGTAACCCATCTTTCAACACCGCTTTTCTCATCCTTAACCATGCTGGCAACTGTAATCTGAATTTGTTCATCCTTTTTGGAAACTATAATCTGAGGTTCTACTTGTGTATCATTTGGTACTACAAGAGGAGTCAAAAAAATGAAATTATTGATTTCCAGCTCATCCGTATTGAAATATATTTCTCCGATAGCCCTGGCAATCTCTATGTATGCTGTTCCAGGAACAGTGCTGTTTCCAAGGATAACATGTTCTTTCAATACCCAATGAGTTTCGGGAGACAGTTTTGCACGGTATATATCCTCGTTCATTGATGAGATAACAAGTTCATCAATAAGGTAGTGGAGTTTTGTACTGTTTTCTGCCTGAACACTGCCTGTAATTTTTGATTTCTTTACATCAGCCCAATAATGTGTTTTGTCAAAAGGATATGTAGGCAGACTTACTCTGCGGTTCTTTCTGCCTGAATGCAGCTTTTTCCAGTCAATGCTGGCACCCTTTACATAATATGTACACATTTTTTGAAGCATGCTGTTATAGCAATCTTTATCAGCTTCGAATAACTCCGGCATCATCTGCTCAACCTCAGTATTTAATGCACGCAGTCCTGCTTCTTTGATTTCATTATCCTGCAAAGATTGTCTTTTATCTGATACAATTTTATGCTGACCGAAGAAGATGTTTTCTTCAGCGTAGGTAGCTATTCCACGTTCTGCTAAAAGATTGATTTTTTCTTTTAATGAGTTCAAATCATCAATCAGCATTATAATCCTGTATTCATAATGCCCTCTACCCGTATTTGCTGTATAGCAGGCATCTTTAATATCAAGCTCTGCCTTGTCACACAAGAATTTTTGATATCTTTTAACAAGGTTGTTAATAGCCGTTTCGCTTTTTGCTGAAAGAGTAATAACATTAAGCTTCCCATCTTTTATATCATTTCTTTCTTCCAATACAGGAGCTTCTTCAATAATTGCATGGCCATTTGTTCCGCTGAATCCAAAGGAACTGACTCCGGCCCTTCTTGGCAAATCCCGTTTCTCCCATGGTAGAGGTTTATCTACAACAAACATAGGTGAATCAACAAAATTAATGTGTGGATTTGGCTCCTCAAAATACATACTTGCAGGGATTACATTGTTTTGTAAGCCTAAAACCACTTTCATTACACCGGCACACCCTGATGCTCCGACCATGTGCCCCATGTTAGTCTTTAATGAACCCAAACCGCAGAATTGTTTTCTATTAGTAAATTTTTGGAAAGCATTAGTAAGACCTTTTACCTCAATAGGGTCTCCCAATATAGTACCAGTTCCATGAGCCTCAACATATTGAACGGTCTCAGGATTAATGTTTGCATTGCTCCACGCCTCTTTTATTACATCTTCCTGAGCAACCGGATTTGGTGCTGTAATACCGTTGGATGCCCCATCATTATTCAGAGCACTTCCCTTTATTACACCGTATATATTATCTCCGTCTTTTATAGCATTTTTTAAGAGTTTTAGCACAATTGCTATACATCCTTCTCCGAAAACAGTTCCTGAGCACTTTTTATCAAATGCCCTGACTACGTCATCAGATGCAACTGCAGCCAATGCATCTTCTGTGGCATCCTCATCGTCAGGCCCGGTTCCTGTTGTTCCTCCACCCAACGAAATACCCCCGGCAATTGCCATTTCACAATCATGGTTCTTTAAGGCATTACTTGCCTCATGAATAGCAACCAACCCCGACGAACATGCCGTATCCAATACCATTGATGGTCCCCTGAGGTTGAATATGTAATTTATTCGGCTTGCCATTATTCCTTCCCATGAACCGGTCAGGTGCATCTGGTCAGGCTCGGTTATATATTTGTATAAAAGTGTATTATTACGATCTTCACCCACAAACACTCCTGTATTACTGCCCTGTATATTATCTACACCATAACCGGCATCTTCAATAGCGGACCATGCAGTTTGCAGAAATATTCTTTGTCCCGGATGAATATATTTTGCCTCTCTGGGGGGAATCCCAAAAAAGGCAGCATCAAACTTATCAATATCAGTAATTACAGAAACAAGACTGGTATCCTCTGTTTCTGTTTGTCTGGGTATGGCTTTCATTCCTAAAAATTCAGCGTAATGAGGATTCCTAAAAGGGTCGTAAAAATCGTGCCTCTCAGAAGGCATTGGAATAAAACACCTATACTCACTTATAAGGTTATTCCAGAATTCCTGTGGATTTTCTGCCTCCGGAAGCTTGCATGCCATACCGACTATAGCTATTTCATCCTTGGCATAATTGCTCTCCTGGAGTTCTTTTAACATTTTAAAAGCATCATCTTGCGACAATTTTTTGCTTCCGACCTGCTCCAAAATGTACTTTTTTAAATTACTCATATTTTTTCTCCTCCCGATTTATAGCAGCCTTTTCTCCGCTTCTTCAATATCAATGGAGCCGGAGTTGAGTTTCATTAATAAATCCATTAACTCATCATCCGTCTGAACTTTATTATCTTCCGTTACACCTGGTCCGGGTGTATTTATTTTACTGTCTATATATTTGGCCATTTCGTAAACGGATACATACGTAAACACATCTGTAATATCAACTACATCCGGAAATAGTTTATCCAACTCCTTTTTAAAGGAAGCTGCCAGCAATGAATCCCCACCCATTTCAAAGAACTTGTCATAAATATTTACTTCTTCGAATCTGAGTGTCTTAGCTACCGCCTTTGCAACCTGATATTCTGTTGATGTAATATCACCATTGCTTTTGCCTAAGACGCTTATTTTTATTTCCTCTTGCTCATCTTCATTATTATTCAAATTTTGATATTGCCTTAGTTTGTTCTCGATGCTGTTTGAAAAAACAATTAAATCGTCAAGAAAATTCCGGCTTTTTTGAATCATTTCGTAGTTTAGCTCACCGATAATGATTCTCGGTTGAGTGGAGCCCAGAGCATATTCAAAAGCTTCCTGTCCCCGTGCATTATCAATAAATTTGAATAAACTTTCCCCCTGATTAACCTTATAATCTACCGCCATGCCGGTTTCCTTCCAGCCTGTCCAATTTATTGCAAGAGTGTTCTTATTTCTTTTGCTTCTCAACTCTGCAAAACTGTCTATATAAGAATTTGCTGCTGAATAATCGCTTTGGCCGCTTGATGTGAAAATAGACGAAATGGAGGAGCACATGATAAAGAAGTCAAGATCATCATTTTCAGTGACCTTGTCAACGATCCATGTACCATATACCTTTGATCTGAGAACATTTTCAAATTCGTCCCATGTTTTTCTTAACAAAAAGCCTTTTCCGGCAACCCCTGCACAATGAATCACACCGTTAATTTTTCCATACTTTTCTCTTAGTAATGATATTTCACGGCTCACACTTTCAATATTGGAAATATCCACAGATATGACTTCCAGTGAATTTTTATCCCCTGTTATTTCATAAATCTTCTCCAGAGAATTGATAGTCCTATCATCTTTTTCTGAGAGGGCTTCTTGTGGAGCCTTGCTACGGTTTAGAAGTGCTATCTTTACGTTTCCGTTCATCTCAGCCAGTTGCTTTGCAATAACAAGCCCGACACCGCCAAGACCTCCGGTAATTACGTATACCCCATCATTTTTGATTGAAATTTTCCTTCGTTCACTTTGCACGTGTTCAGCGAAGGCTTCAACAAACCTGCAATTACTACGGTATGCTGTTAATACCATATCCTCACCGTATAGAATTTCATCCAATACCACACTGGTGTCTGTTTCTTCATCAATATCAATAATTTTAAATCGGATATTATCAAACTCCCTGGAAGCTGACTTGAGCATTCCTGATAATGCCCTGTTTAGAGGCTTTGTTTCTTCTTCATTACCATTTACGGTAACCGAGTTGTCTATACATGAGGTAATATTTTTTACTTTAACCTGATGCTTTGCAATACTCTGAAGAAAAACAAACATACTTTTTATCCCCACATCAATACTGCGGTGGAGATTTTCAAATGTATCTTCATTATTTTCTTCCAATGATGCAATGTGGAATACATAGTCAATGTGTCTATCCGAAAAAGCATCAAATACCTCTCCAAAATCCTCTTCACAGCACCTTACCTTATAACTGTCAGGACCGGTTTTTTTGTACTCATTCGAAATAGCTACATCGATTATTGCTTTTGCATTCAAGGTTTTTACTTGCTTATAAATTCTGTTATCCTTCTGATTTTCTGTTCTAATCAGTAATATGGATTTATCTGCAAATAAACTGCTATCGGCAGTTTGTATTCTTTGACTTTCAATCCACTTCACTGAGTAGAGCATTTCTCCTTTAACCCTGCTCATCTCCCTCTCATCTACCTCTTTTAAAGTATAATCATCGATCTCAGCAATGATCTCACCTTCTTTTGATACAATACAAACATCAAATATTGTGATCTCATCACTGGTTTTTAAATTTTTTACTTTTAAATAGCTGTAGAATTCACTAGGCAGAGGCTTGTAAAACTTTGCATTACCGTAGGACAGAGGGAGGCAAAAGCCACTTTTCGTAAATATGTTACCAATGTTGACTGCCCCATCTAATAAAGGAGGGTATAAATAATAGTCATTTAATCCTTTATGGTATTCTTCTGACAGTTCAAATTTTGCTACCAATTCCGTCTCGTTAAAATGAACCATCCTGTTAGTTTTCCATCTGTCTGTTACAGCAACATGTCCGTTTTGAGAATGTCCTTTTGAATATACATCTAAAGTATCCGGACATCTTTTGATAATCTCAGCTATTTCACACTTTTCGACAACATTAGGAGAAGTTTTTCTCACTTTTGCCGTCACATGGCTAATCCAGGTTTTTTCACTTTCATTTACGTCAGCACTGACAATTCCTATCTCAATACAGTCATTTGTATTCTTTCCGATAACCTGTATTTCTCTTTGCTCTCCTTCATTACATGAAAAAGGCATTAAAAACAGCAGTTCATCAATTTCAATACTATTTGTCCGATAATACCTACTTCCCGCCTTATGTACCATTTCCACAAACGCAGTACCCGGCAAGACATGGTTTCTGCCAATGACATGCTCTTTAAGCTCCCAGCAATTATCTACATTTATATTTCTTGAAAAAACTACAATTTCCATTGAATCAACGAGACATTGGTCCAAAAGAGGATGAAGTCTTTTTTCATACTCTGTCTTTGTTGTGGAATTAACAGTGTTAACTCTCTTTTCACCACTTATCCAATATCGCTTGTGATCAAAAGGGTAAGTCGGGATACTTAACATTTTACAGAATTGTTCTTTGTGTAATATATCCCATTCAACATCCGCACCTGATACATAAAGCAATGCCAGTTCCTGCAATAATATTTTCTTTCTTTGCTGGGATTTTTCAGAAATTAAGTTATTGACAATTTCTTTAGCTTTTTTAGTATACTCAGCCTTTTGCTGAATAGTTATACTGCCTTCTTTATTATGTAGTTCATTATTGGTACTGATTTGAAATTCGCCATAAAATGTATTATCCGAATCTCTATTTTGGAAGGCTTCTCCCGTTTTTGAGTCACTCCCGTTGTTGATTATAATGGCCATACGGCAATTATAGTGTCCTCTTCCTACATTTGTCGTATAGCATAAATCCCTTAGGGAGACCTCCTTATTTCCTTCCATCCATTGGGAATAGCTGTTTAATATTTTGTCAACAGTCTTCCTGCTCTTTGCAGATATCGTTAAAATATAGTAACCGTTATCTTTCACACTTTCTACTACAGCCGGAGCTTCTTCCAGTACCATGTGGCAATTTGTGCCGCTTATACCAAAGGAACTCACGCCGCATCTTCTTGGCATCTGGCCTCGTTCCCAGTTGTCAAGCTTATCATTTATGTAAACAGGTGAATTAATAAAGTCTATCTTACGATTTCCGCTCTTGTAATGAATATTGGGCGGTATTTTCCTGTTTTTCAGCATCATAACCCCATTGATAAGGCCTGCAATACCCGCTGCACAATCGAGATGCCCCACATTTGTCTTTACTGATCCAACAGCACAAAACTGGGTCCTATCGGTATATCTTTGAAAGGCCCTGGTAATTGATTCGATTTCTATTGGATCCCCCAGATTAGTGGCAGTTCCGTGTGCTTCTATATATTGAAGGGTCAAAGGATTTATTTTTGCATCCTCCCAGGCTGCCAGCAACACTTCTGTCTGAGCCTGTGAATTAGGAGCGGTAATGCCTACTGAGGTTCCATCCTGGTTAGTTGCAGTTCCTTTTATTACTGCATGTATATTATCACCATCTTCTATTGCCTTGTGCAAAGGCTTTAAAAGAACTACCCCGGCTCCTTCCCCAGCCCCGGTGCCATCGGCCTCATCATCAAAGGTTTTTGTTCTTCCTGTTGAGGATGTGATTCCTATATCATTTTCATTGCTTACAGATCTCGGAATCAGACCGATTTTTATCCCTCCGGCAAAAGCCATATCAACTTCACCACTTCTTATAGCCTGACAAGCAGTATGTACTGCCACTAAAGAAGAAGAGCACGCAGTATCTATCACTTCTGCGGGACCTCTTAAATTGAATAAATAGCTGAATCTGCTTGCTACTACCGAATTTAAATTTCCTGCTAAAGCCAAGCCCATTTTTGAAGGCGAAAGCGCTGATATCATAGAAAAATAATTATCATTTGTATTACTGTTACTGCCAACATAAACTCCTGTCTTTGATCCGAACAGCCTATTACCGCCATAACCCGCATCCTCGGCAGCTACCAGCATACACTCAAGAAATACCCTTTGCACCGGGTCCATTAATTCCGCCTCTACAGGAGTCATATTAAACAGTCCCGCATCAAACAAATCTACATTTTTCAAATATGCCATCTCAATGAAACTGCTACTTTCTTTTCCAAAACATGTCTTAAGATATCTGTCAATATCTCTCTGCCTGTCCGGCGGAAAGGTATCTATTAAATCATATCCATTACCTATACAGTTCCAGAATTCATTAACATCTTCGGCACTTCCAATTTTCGCACTAATTCCTATTATTGCTATATCAGTTGTTGAAATGGATTTCTGTTGGACCAATTTATTTTGATTGTGAATAGCCGATATAAAATCTTCCATATCCACATTTAAATTCATAGATATTTTATCCTCTCCCCAGCAATAACCATACTTATATTACCGCTGATTTATTTTATATCTAAATTTAAATCTTTGAGATTTTACTATAACGTTTACTCAGCCTTACAGAACATATCCATTGTGTCTGTATCCCAAAAGAATTGCTCCATTCTTTCCTTAATTTCAACCTCTGATGTACCTTTGGTCTTAAGAATCATTGACAGCATATCAACAGCATTCTTCATGTCTTCTATTGATATTTCTGAATTATCATTTTCGGCTTTTTCATTGAGTTTTTGAATTACCCTATATGGCTCAACCACGCCTTTTTGGTATTCTTCATTATCCCAGTTTTTATTAGGAGTTGCGACAGCTATACCCATTGCCCTAGAGAAAAATGAGTACTTACTGGTCAAATCTATCTCTCCCAATGTCTTAATATCACTGTCATTGTCATATGTAAACACACGAATAGAAGGTGTATTGTGTGTCATCATATTTTTGAGCACACTTCCTGCACCTAATTCAATTCCTATTTCAACTGTTTTTCTACGAAGATATAACATGGACTCGATCCACTGAACAGGGCTTACAACCTGCTTTACCAGATTCTCTATAATTGATTCCTTACCTTCATAAGGTCGGGCGGTGACATTAGAAATGACTTTATATCTTACATCATTAAATGTGTATTTCTCCAGTTCAGTCTTAAGCCTATCGGCTGCCGGCTGCATCAATGCGCAATGAAAGGGTGCACTCACTTGAAGCATTTTGGCTTGAGCACCCATATCCGTCAGGATTTCAGTTACCTTTAATACATCTTCCTTATAACCGGATACTACAATTTGATTTCTGGAATTGTAGTTGGAAACAGAGACGGATTTTTTATCTCCTGCGACCTCTTTACACTTTAATTCAATTGTCTCTTTGTCTATATTACGAATTGCAGCCATCGCACCAACATTTTCGGCAACGGCCTCCTGCATGAACTTTCCTCTTTGGCGGGCTATTTTTACTGCGTCTTCAAAAGCTATTGCTCCTGAGCAGGTCAAGGCTGATATTTCACCTAAGCTGTGTCCTGCCATGTAATCTGCCCTTGCTCCAAATTGCTCGGTAAAGGCTCTGAATGAAGCAACACTCATTGTCAATATTGCCGGTTGAAGATTTTCAGTCTTTGTGAGTTCGGTAAGCTCTCCTTTGAAACATAATTTTTTCAGATCGAAATTCAGTATTTCACTTGCTTCATCAAATGTTCTTGCTGCAACTTCGGAACGTCTGCACAGCTTTTCTCCCATACCTACGTATTGTGACCCTTGCCCCGGAAATAAAAATACCTTTTTTAACATATCCTATCCTTTCCTTTGCTTCACTTACAACACGCCATTTACATATCTTAATAAGTAAATGTGTTATTTAATATAAGCTTGAAGCAGTTAATTCAGATTTATTTATTACATTTTCACTTAAATAGTGAAAAAAATACGAATCTGTTAACACAAAAGATTTTTGTGAATTTCGGTAAGCTTATTATGTTTGGAAATAATATGTCCAAAAAACTTATATATTTTAATCCTCGTAATCTCCTATTTTACTTATTTGATAACCTTGAAATACCAAGGTATAACAGAATATTATAATTGCAAGTGAGATTCCAATGGCAATCTTTAATAATTTCTGTTAAGAGGATATTTTATGCTTTTGTCTATTTTTGAATTTTGAAATTAAAATGAGTAGCTATTTATAATTTATCACTTATTTTACATTTTGTCAATTTATGTTATAAATGTTTCTATTTTGTTTTATTGTATTATATTAAATCAAATATTGTAAAATAGTAATTCTACTTATTACTTCCTTTATTGTAAAATAGGCTTGTTACTTCCTTAAATTTCACTTATCTTTGTCATCAGAAGCTACTAAGACAAGCATTTGAAGTCATATACATTATAGAGGGTGATAGTTATGAGGAAAAAGAGTAAATCCTTTCAATACAGCATAATATCTGAGTATAAATCGTCAGGCAAATCCTTCGAGCAGCTTGTTATGGAAAGTTTAATGTTTTATTTGCAAAATACAAAGCAAAACAATCCCGACTCATAAGTCTAAAAGGAGGTATGGATTTGTTTTCATTAACTGAGAATTATGTCGAAAGTAATCATGACATTTTCAAAGTAGGAATATATGCCCGCTTATCACGAGAAGACAAAAATTCTGAAAGTATTGAAAATCAGATACAGTTTTTAAAGCCTATAGTCTTAAGTAAGCCCAACTGGGAATTGGTAGATATTTATTATGATGACGGTGTGTCCGGCACAACTTTTGACAGACCGGGCTATAACAGGCTGATTCATGATGTTGAAACAAATAGTGTAAATTTAATAATTGTAAAAGACTTGTCACGCTTAGGCAGAAACCTGTTGGAATCATTAAAGTTTTTTGAGTACTGTTCAATGAATAATGTTAGATTAATTGCTGTTAATGACAGTACCGATTCGTATTGCAGGAATTTTCAGACAGACATCATGCCGGTTTTAAGAAGCTTTTTAAATGAGATTTACTCATCCGATACCTCTTCCAAGATAACAAGTATTCTTAAATCTAAAAAAGAAGAAGGCAGTTTTATAGGGGCATTTGCTCCATATGGTTATCTCAAGGATAAACAGAATAAAAATTTACTTGTGGTAAATCCCGAAACCTGTGAGGTGGTCAAAAGAATATATCAAATGTATATTCAAGGTATGAGTTTTAGTGGAATTGCAACAATACTAAACCAAGAACACATTATGTCACCGGCAAAATATAAAGAAAACACCACATTATACAGAGGTGGAAGAACAAAAAACTATCTTTGGAATCCAGAAACAATAAAGATGATACTTTCAAGCCCCACTTATGCAGGTTCACTTTCTCAAGGCAAGCTTCAAAAAGTGAGCTATAAATCAAAGAAATTCAAAAACATACCAAAAGAAAAATGGATTGTCGTTGAAGATACTCACGAACCCCTCATATCAAAAGAAGATTTCGAAGCAGTTCAGTGTCTTATGAGTAAAAGAAACTATCACCGGAACAGTATAGTTCATCCCCACTTACTGTCAGGTCTGATATTTTGCGGAGATTGTGGTGGAAGTATAACCTTTTCAAGGACAGGCAAATATTTCTACACAATGTGTTCCAACTACAAAAGATACAGAACGTGTACAAGGCACACTTTTTCAGAGGAAATGCTCAGCAGTATTATAAAACAGGAAGTACGTACAATAGCCGAACAAATCCTGAACATTAATGCTTTAACAGCTATGGCAGAAAAAGAGATGAATTCCCAAATCAATGCTAAAAATCGCAGTACATGGTCTACCATCAAGAAAGAAATTCGGGATATTGAAAAAAGGCTGACAGACATCAAGAAGCATATTTCTAAATCGTATCAGGATAAAAATAACGGTGTTATTACGGTGGACGAATTCAAAGACATTAGCAGCCTGTTGTCCGAAGAAAAACAATATTTGAACACAAGGCTAAATATACTCAAAAAGAAAATTGAACCTGAAGCAAAAAATCAAAATTCAAGTGACTCCATTAAAAAATTTATTAATGACTTTGTAAGTTTTAAATACATTGAAAGACATACCGTTGCTAGATTAATTGATAAAATAGAAATCTTTGAAGACATGACTATAAAAATTCACTATAACTTTGAAAAACCTTTTTAGTGTGTCAATACGTACATAGCACCAGGTAATTTTGCAACAAATATCAGCGGAGGTTCCAAGTTTAATTATAATCTGATGTGGGTCATCCTTTGGAGTAATTTGATGGCCATATTCCTTCAGTCCTTATCAGCAAAGCTTGGCATCGCTACAGGATACAATCTTCCCCAGATGTGCGGAAAGGTTTTTTCAAGAAAAGTAAATTGGTGTTTCTGGATTGTGGCTGAACTTGCTGCTATTGCAACAAATCTTGCAGAATTCCTCGGATGTACTCTTGGTTTATACCTCTTGTTCCGTATTCCGATGGCACTCGCGGGCTTGATTACTGCCGTACTTACTTTTTTTATTGTATATATGGGAAAATACGGCCAGAGGTTTTTGGAAGGCATTATCTCTATCTTGGTAGCAGTAATTTGCATATCTTATACAATGGAACTTTTTCTCGCAAAGCCTGATTGGACATCAGCCGGACTTCACGTTTTGATGCCGTCTCTCCCTAACGGCGAGGCAGTAATGATTGCGGTTGGTATGTTAGGCGCAACTGTGATGCCACATGTAATATTCTTGCACTCACAGCTGGTACAGCAGAGAAATAAGGATTTGACAGAAACGCAGAAGAAAAAGCATTTCAAACTGGAAAGATTGGATATTACAATTGCAATGAATATTGCATTTATTATAAATGCATCAATGGTCGTAGTTTCAGCTGCCGTATTCTACAGAAACGGTTTGGTTGTTGATACTATAGAACAAGCACACCGTTCACTTTCACCACTTTTAGGGGCTGCTTCAAGCGGTGCCTTCGGATTGGCTCTTGTTGCCTCAGGACTTTCATCCTCTGTCGTGGGCACCATGGCTGGTACTACTATTATGCAGGGTTTTGTAGGCCTAAAGATAAACGACAACGTTACGAGGATTGTGACAATGCTTCCTGCCATGCTCATAATTATCTTGGGAATTAATCCAATGCAGGCTCTTGTGCTAAGTCAGGTAGTTCTCAGCTTTATTCTCCCTGTTGCAATCATCCCTATGTTGTTGATTACAAGGAGGAAGGATCTTATGGGTTCCCTCGTAAACAAACCCGCTACAAATGTGGTGGGCTGGATTATTACTTCTGTAATACTGGCAGCAAATGCGGTACTTTTGGTCCTGACATTTAGTGGAGGGATATAAGCTGCATGTCAATAGTAAAGCCCCCAAACGATAACCGTTTGAGGGCTTTTGTATGTTGTAAATATTATCTCTTGCTGAACTGTGGTGCTCTTCTTGCTTTTTTGAGACCGTATTTCTTTCTTTCCTTCATTCTTGGGTCTCTTGTTAAGAATCCAGCTTTCTTCAATGCTGGTCTTAATTCTTCGTCAGCCTTTAAAAGAGCTCTTGAGATACCGTGTCTGATAGCACCGGCTTGACCTGTAAATCCTCCACCGATAACTTTGCATATAACATCAAACTTTGCGACAGTGTCAGTGAGGGTTAATGGTTGTTTAACTATAACCTTCAAAGTTTCCAATCCAAAGTAATCATCCAATGATCTATCGTTTATAAGAATTTTTCCTTCTCCAGGAACAAGTCTTACTCTTGCAACTGATTTTTTTCTACGTCCTGTACCGTAGTAATATACCTTAGCCATTATTTTTTCCTCCCTCCATTAAATGTTCAAATCAAGTACTTCTGGTTTTTGTGCTTGATGGTTGTGTTCAGATCCTCTGTACACCTTGAGTTTTCTGTACATCTGTCTTCCAAGACTGTTCTTTGGAAGCATTCCCTTTACAGCTAATTCAATAGCCTTCTCTGGGTGTTTTTCCATCAAGTGCTTGTACTTGATTTCCTTTAATCCGCCTGGATGAAGAGTATGGTATCTGTAAAGCTTCTGATCCAGTTTCTTACCTGTTAAAAGTACCTTTTCAGCATTGAGTACTATTACATGATCGCCAGTATCAACATGTGGAGTGAAAATTGGCTTATTTTTTCCTCTTAAAATGCTGGCAATTTCACTTGCCAATCTTCCAAGCGGCTTACCTTCTGCATCAATAATGTACCATTTTCTTTCAACTTCTTGTGGCTTTGCCATGAAAGTTTTCATTTCTTAATACAACCTCCTTAAAAATCTATAACCTATTTATGTTAGCAGTTAGTTTCAGATTATTCACCAAAAGTAACCGTTTAGGACACTACAACATTTTAATATACAGAAATTTGTCTGTCAAGTAGAAAATGCGATAAATTTAATTTATCTCTCATTATCTCTCTATTTTTCTTAATATATCTCCATATCTCTCATATAATCGTTCGTCATTTCACTTTTTTCATTTTAGCTTCTAATAGTAGATCTCCATTAAATACAACCCCTGTGCAGGTGCGGTCTTACCTGCCTTTGTCCTGTCAAGCCCTGCAATAAGAGAGGGGATTTCAGACTCATGCAGCTTTCCCATCCCCACGTATATTAGAGTTCCTGCTATTATTCTTACCATATTATACAGAAATCCGTTTCCGGTAACCTCTATGTAAATCATATTATCTTCTTTCTCAGAAACTTCCATACTATAAATCTCTCTTACAGTACTTCTAACCTGTCCTCCTGTGGCCTGAAATGCTGCAAAATCATGTTCCCCTATAAAATACTCGGTTGCTTTTTGCATTTGCGCAATGTTAAGTTTAGGCCTTACATGGCAAGATCTGTTTCTCATAATAGCTGATGGGTGTGGAGCATTGTATATCAGGTACCTGTACTTTTTACCCTTTGTAGAGTATCTTGCGTGAAATTCTCCCGTAACCTCTTCTGAGTGCTTTATAACTATATCATCAGGCAACAAATTATTTATAGCATAAGAGAACTTATCTCCTGGTATTTGGGACTCTGTCAGAAAATGTGCAACTTGCCCGTATGCATGTACTCCTACATCCGTCCGACTGCAGCCTGTAACCCCAACCTCTTCACCCAATAGCTTAGAAATCGCTTTTTGAATTACTTCCTGTACTGTTTTAGCATTTTTCTGAACCTGCCAACCATGATAATCTGTACCGTCATATTCAATAGTAATCTTAATTTTCCTCATAAATTTATCTGTTTATTCCTTTTCTAAAATAGCACATATTCCATTAGTAATACCCACGTCATAAATGCTACAGTTATAACTGTTACAACCGCATCACTTCCTGAAAAACGAAGCTGCTTCATTCTTGTTCTACCCTCACTGCCACGATAGCATCTGGCCTCCATTGCCGTAGCCAATTCATCAGCTCTTCTGAATGCACTAATAAATAACGGAATCAGTACAGGTATAAAACTTTTTGCACGCTCAATCATATTTCCCGAATCAAAATCAGCTCCTCTGGATGACTGTGCTTTTATAATCTTATCTGTCTCATCCAGCAGCGTAGGAATAAACCTTAAAGCTATAGTCATCATCATTGCGATTTCGTGAACAGGCACTTTTATACGTTTAAGGGGGCCCAGAAGCTTTTCAATTGCATCCGTAAGGGCAATCGGCGTGGTTGTATAGGTTAACAGACTTGCAGTAATTATAAGAAGGAAAAGCCTTATAGCCATCTTAATAGCTACATTAATACCCTCATATGTTATGCTGAGGAAACCCCAACTCCAAATTTCAGTTCCTTTTATCGTGAATATGTTTATAATCCCCGCAAAAATAACAATAAATAATACCGGTTTCAGACCTTTAAGTACAAATTTAACAGGTATGTTTGAGGATATTACCGTAATAGCAGTAAACAATGTCAGCAACAAATATCCCCAGTAGGTACTTATTAAAAAAATGAATATCATCATTATAAATGTCAGAATTATTTTTGTTCGAGGGTCAGCCTTATGCAGAAGCGAATCTCCCGGCACATACTGCCCTATGGTTATATCTCTTATCAATTGCCCGTCTCCTTCCACTAGCCTTCTAATGGTTCAAATACTTTGCCAACTCTTTAGCTGCATCTTCTACTGTAAATATATTCTCATTTATTCCGGGATAAACGGCTTTAAGCTTTTTCATCAGGTATGTTACCTGAGGAGCTGAAAGGCCTATTTTCTCTAATTCTTCAGGCTGTGAGTATATCTCTTTTGAAGGTTTGTCCATGAATACGGTACCTTCATTCATGACAATTACCCTCTCCGTTAGTCTTGCAATATCCTCCATACTGTGTGAAACAAGAATAATGGTCATGTTCGAATCTTTATGCAATTTAGTTATATAGCCGAATATTTCATCTCTTCCCTTGGGGTCGAGCCCTGCCGTAGGCTCATCCAATACCAGAATCTGAGGAGTCATTGCTACAACCCCTGCAATTGCGACCCTTCTTTTCTGGCCTCCGGAAAGTTCAAAAGGCGATTTCTCAAGAACAGCCTCATCAAGTCCCACCGATTGTATCGCCGCCATTACTCTTTCATCAATATCGCTCTGCAAAAGCCCTTGTTTCAATAATCCAAAGGATATATCCTTTTTTACGGTCTCTTCAAAAAGCTGATGTTCCGGGTACTGAAATACAATTCCCACTTGGCGTCTTAATTCTTTCAGGTTCTTTTGCTTGGTGTCAATCCCGTTAATTACAACACGGCCTTTTGTGGGCTTTAAAATACCGTTCAAATGCTGTATTAATGTAGATTTTCCGGAACCTGTGTGACCAATAATTCCTATAAACGATCCATCATCTATTTCAATATTTACGTCATGGATGGCATTTTTTTCGAAAGGTCCGCCTCCCATGTAAGTATAATATAAATCTTCAACTTTTATTGGCATGTCCTACTCCTGTGGTTAAATTATCTTATAACATTACAAACTATAATACCATAAATGAGTTATATTAGTGAAGGGTTAAGCATTTTACCGCTTCACCACTAAAACTATATATTTAATATTCATCTTGATGAATGAAATATCTACAATTATATATTATAATATTTATTATTATAAGTTACGGAGGTTGTTAAACTAAATGAGTCAACACTATTTTACTGAAAACCCTGAATCTGAAATAAAAGAAAAAACCTTTACAGAGAGTCTATGCGGTTCTTCCCTTACTTTTACCTCCGTAAGCGGTGTTTTTTCCTTTGAAACTAAAATAGACCGAGCCTCAGAAAATCTAATTAAAAATTTTACTCCTAGTGGCTTGTCAGTACTTGATATCGGTTGCGGATACGGAGCTATAGGACTTTTTATTAAGAGCATATTTCCTCAGCAAAACATTACAATGATAGACGTTAATAATAGAGCGTTGGAATATACCAAAAAAAATGCCGCAAATAACAACCTTTCCATTGAAGCATTAAACAGTAATCTTTTTAGTTCTCTTGAAGAAAGAACCTTTGATGATATAATATCAAATCCTCCAATAGCCGCCGGTAAAGAATTGAACACCAGATTGATAACCGAATCCTACGAACACCTTTCAAAAAATGGTGCATTATGGCTTGTAGCATTTCATAATAAGGGTGGTTCCACATTAAAAAAGGTTATGGAAACAACTTTTGGTAATGTCTCTGATGTAGACAAAAGCGGCGGGGTAAGAGTATATAAATCAATTAAGAAATAAGTTATATTTCCTTTAAAATTTCAAAAGCTTCTTCTACTGTCAACGGTAGTTTATCAACATTAATACCATACTCTTTAAGACGATAAGTTAGTTCAGTAACCTGCGGAACATCTAGTCCCAGGTTTTTTACTGTATCAACATTACTAAACACTTCTTTAGGAGTCCCGTCCAGAACAATACTTCCATTATCTATAATTATAAGTCTGTTTGCAATTGCTGCTTCGTCCATATGGTGGGTTATGTGTATTATAGTAATACCCTCTTCTTTATTAAGTTTTTTTAGAACATTTATAACTTCTTTTCGCCCTATAGGATCAAGCATTGAGGTAGCTTCATCAAGAATAATACATTCCGGCTTCATAGCAAGGATACCCGCAATAGCAACTCTCTGCTTCTGCCCTCCCGACAGCATATGAGGTGCACTTTTCTTATAATCTCCAATCCCCACTGTCTGTAGTGAGTCATCAACCCTTTTTCTTATTTCCGAAGGTTCTATACCCAGATTTTCCGGTCCGAATGCTACATCCTCTTCAACAGTTGTAGCTATTATTTGGTTATCCGGATTTTGAAACACCATTCCTGCAGTGCTTCTAATATCCCATAAATTGTTTTCATCAGCGGTATTTTTACCTAAAACAATAACCCTGCCTTCAACAGGCATCAAAAGAGCGTTAAGAAGCCTTGCAAATGTTGACTTTCCCGATCCGTTTCTTCCTAAAATTACTACAAAATCACCCTTTTCTATTGTAGTACTTACATGTTCCAATGCAGGAATATCAATATTTACTTCTCCATATGATTTATATGAAAAACTGACGTTTTCAATTTCGAACATATTATTACTCATTGAAAAGCCTCCCAAATAGCAACCCTCTATATTTTATACAGTTATTTTATTTCTATCAAAGTATATAAATATAGGGATTAAACATTTTTACTGTTTAATCCCCACATAATAATCACTTAGATATATGTTGATACAGATATTTAAGTATATTAAACCAATTCAAGTATTACCATCTCTGCAGCATCGCCTCTTCTAGGTCCGAGCTTATAGATTCTGGTGTAACCGCCTTTTTTGTCCTTGTATTTAGGAGCTATTTCATCAAAAAGCTTATCTGTGATGTTGATATTCTCTCCATCAGCAGTTGTTGGTCTATATACCCAGTTCATTATAAGTCTTCTAGCATGTAGTCTTGAAGCACTATCAACAGATACCATATCTGTCTTTTGCTCTCTGTCTACTACAAAATACTTCTTACCATTCTTTGATGTTTTAGTATCGGTAAGCTTCTTTCCTTTGCTATCAACTTTTGCAGCACTAACCTTAATCTGCTTTGAAGTAAAGTTATCTGCTTCCTTGATTGCTAAAGTGATAAGTTTTTCTGCTATACTTTTAACTTCCTTGGCTCTTGCCTCGGTAGTTTCAATTCTACCACTTACAAATAAAGCTGTTGTAAGATTCTTTAAAATTGCCTTTCTCTGGTCTGTTGCACGCCCCAACTTTCTTTGACCTGGCATTACCTATCCCTCCTTGCCTCGTATTTTACACTACTATATAATTAGCGTCTAATTTTTATAACAATTATTCTTCACTTGGTGCTAAGAACAATCCAAGTGCCTGAAGTTTCTGGAGAACCTCTTCAAGAGATTTTCTTCCAAGGTTTCTTACCTTCATCATATCCTCTTCGGTTCTGTTGGTAAGATCCTCTACAGTATTGATTCCTGCTCTCTTTAAACAGTTATATGATCTAACTGATAAATCAAGCTCTTCAATAGTCATTTCAAGAACTTTCTCTTTTTTGGTTTCTTCCTTTTCAACCATAATCTCAGTATGTTTAGCCTGATCAGACAAATCTACAAACAGATTTAAATGCTCACTAAGTATTTTAGCTCCGAGACTAATAGCTTCATCAGGATTAATACTTCCGTCAGTCCATACTTCCAGCGTCAGCTTATCATAATCAGTAATCTGACCAACACGTGTATTTTCAACAGTGTAATTTACTTTCTTGACGGGTGTATATATTGAATCAACAGGAATCACACCTATAGGTTGACCAGCCTGTTTATTCTTATCAGCAGAAACATATCCTCTGCCTTTGCTGATTACCATCTCCATGTAGAATCTATGATCGCCATTCAATGTTGCAATATGAAGGTCAGGATTAAGTATTTCTACATCCTGATCAGTGATAATGTCACCAGCTGTTATTGGCCCTTCTCCATTTGCATCGATATAAATAACCTTTGATCCTTCGCCATGAATTAATAATGAAAGAGATTTGATGTTGAGTATTATCTCAGTTACATCTTCTACTACCCCTGGAACTGTGGAGAATTCATGCAATACTCCATCAATCTTTATTGAATTGACAGCAGCACCGGGTAATGAAGAAAGTAATATTCTTCTTAAAGAATTACCGAGGGTAATACCATAGCCTCTTTCCAAAGGCTCAACTATAAACTTGCCATAAGTGTTATCATCGCTATTTGATACACATTCAATTCTAGGCTTTTCTATTTCTATCACCAAGAACCCTCCCTTAACAACTTTTTATTTTTTGAGGGCAACTGATTCTAAACGTACTTTTCATAGAGAATTATAAATAATTCTTTCAGTTGCTTCCAAGTTATAATTCCATCTAATATATATTACTTGGAGTACAACTCTACGATTAAGTGTTCCTTGATTGGTAAATCAATGTCTTCTCTTGCAGGAAGAGCAACAACTTTTCCTACCAGGTTTTCTTCATTAAATTCCAACCACTTTGGAACTACTTTTCCACCGGCAATTTCTCTAATTGATTTAACTTTTGGTGAACTCTTGCTCTTGTCAGCTACTGCTATAACATCTCCAACCTTTATAAGGTATGAAGGTATGTTAACACGCTTACCATTTATTGTGAAATGACCATGTGTAACTAACTGTCTTGATTCAGGTCTTGAAGTACCAAGTCCAAGTCTGTATACTACGTTGTCAAGTCTTGTTTCAAGGATTTGAAGCAGGTTTTCACCTGTTATACCCTTACGTCTTGATGCCATTTCAAAGTATTCACTGAATTGGCCTTCCAAAACGCCATAAAATCTTCTAACCTTAGCCTTTTCACGAAGCTGTATGCCGTATTCGGACATCTTCTTCTTTGCCTGTCCATGTTGTCCAGGTGCATAAGGTCTTCTTGCTACAGAACATTTATCAGTATAGCATCTCTCGCCCTTTAGAAAAAGCTTTTCGCCTTCTCTTCTGCAGAGTCTGCAAGATGCATCAGTATATCTTGCCATCTAAGTTAACACCTCCATAATAATTATCAATTATACTCTTCTGCGCTTAGGTGGTCTGCAGCCATTGTGTGGAATTGGTGTAACGTCCTTTATAAGACTTACTTCAAGTCCAGCAGCTTGCAAAGCTCTAATAGCGGCTTCTCTACCTGCTCCAGGTCCCTTTACGTATACTTCAACAGTTTTAAGTCCATGCTCCATTGCAGCTTTTGCAGCGGTCTCAGCAGCCATCTGTGCAGCAAATGGTGTGCTCTTTCTTGAACCTCTGAAGCCAAGTCCGCCTGCACTTGCCCATGATAGTGCATTTCCGGCAGTGTCTGTCAAGGTAACAATTGTATTATTAAAAGATGAACGGATATGAGCAGCTCCACGTTCAATGTTTTTACGTTCTCTTCTTTTTCTGGTAGTTCTTTTAGCACCAGTCTTCGTTGCCATTTATTCGCAAACCTCCTTTAACTATTTCTTTTTGCCACTAACGGGCTTTGAAGGGCCTTTTCTAGTCCTTGCATTTGTCTTTGTACGCTGTCCTCTTACAGGAAGACCCATTCTGTGTCTTCTTCCTCTGTAGCATCCGATTTCAATAAGACGCTTGATGTTTAATGCTATTTCTCTTCTAAGGTCACCTTCAACCTTGTATTCTTTGTCAATTACTTCTCTGATTTTGTTTATTTCATCATCAGTGAGATCTCTAACACGAGTATCAGGGTTAACGCCAGTCTTAACGAGAATTTCATTAGACTTAGGTCTTCCGATACCGTAAATATAAGTGAGACCAATTTCTACCCTTTTTTCTCTGGGCAAATCTACTCCGGCAATACGTGCCATCTTTACTTACACCTCCATTAAAATTCGTGCTGCCATAATTGCTGCACTCAAACTAATTCTCCACCGTTGGATCATGAAATTTAACGATGCCATTCCCATAGGCTCATGTCCAAACGATATCGTCAAATATTTAAAATGTCAACAAGAAAACAATGAATCGGGAAATTCTTTTGTTCAGCCGCTTCTTGCCGAGATTTTACGAAATTAAATAAAACATAGATGTGGGTCCAATATTAACCCTGTTTTTGCTTGTGCTTTGGGTTTTCGCAGATAACCATTACTCTGCCTTTTCTTTTAATAATTTTGCACTTTTCGCATATAGTCTTAACTGATGGTTTTACTTTCATCGCTATATCCTCCTTATAATAAGAAAAAAATCTGCTTAATTAGTTAATTGGGTAATACTTTTATATTAATAAATAATACCTTTAGGTATATATTATTTTGCTCTCCAAGTTATCCTTCCTCTGGTAAGGTCGTATGGTGACAATTCAAGGGTTACCTTATCTCCCGGAAGAATCCTTATAAAATTCATTCTGAGCTTACCTGAAATGTGAGCCAATACCTTATGCCCGTTCTCAAGCTCTACCTGAAACATAGCATTAGGCAATGCTTCAATAACAGTACCTTCAACCTCTATAACATCATCTTTTGCCAAACTAACACCTCCTCCAAAGGATAAATAATACATTTATAAATTCATTGCTCTTAACTAAACTTTACTGTCAACAGGTACATTATATTCAACAAGTGCCTTCCTTACCTCGGCATTTGTGCATTTTTCTCCTGAAGAAATTTTCTGTGCAATAGCTTCGATAACATTGTTTGTAACAATCAGGTGTCTCAACTTCTTTTTTTTAGGATTCTCCAATCTTCTGGAGCTTCCATCACTGATGAGTACATAACTATCATCAATCAAACCTGTCACTACAAATATTCTTCCTGCGTCCCGCCCTGCTTTAGAAAGTACAACCTGTCCCAGGACTACATTCAATGTAATTCACCTCTAAGCATAAAATTTACACAGTCAAACCAAATATAAATTATACAGGAAAACTAAAATTATAACAATACAATTTATAAAAATATCTAAAATATTTATTAGAACCTTGTCAGTATAACCGGTCCGTCGTTAGTAATTGCTACTGTATTCTCATAGTGTGCAGAAAGCGATTTGTCAGTTGTTACAACAGTCCATCTGTTTTCTAAAACTTTTACACTATAGCTACCTGCATTAATCATTGGCTCAACAGCTATCGTCATCCCGCTTTCAAGCCGTGGGCCTCTTCTCTTTGTAACGTAATTAGGTATATCAGGCATCTCATGTAAATCTCTTCCAATACCGTGCCCTACAAAATCTCTTACAACCGAAAAGCCCTTACTCTCAACATGATTTTGAATAGCTTCTGATATATTTCTTATGTGATTGCCTATAACCATTTGTTTTAATCCTTCAAAGAAACTCTGACGCGTTTCATCAATAAGTCTTTGTGCTTCAGCAGTTATATTTCCTACGGCAAAGGTCCTTGCTGCATCCGCATGATATCCGTTTAAATACACACCAACATCTATACTGATAATATCGCCATCTTTTAAAGGCTTTAAACTTGGTATCCCATGAACCACTTCCTCATTGACAGATGCGCATATACTGCCGGGAAAAGGAGCCATTCCAGGAACACCAACATCATATCCTTTAAAAGAAGGTATTGCATGATTCTTTGTAATATACTCTTCAGCAATTCTGTCCAATTCCTTTGTGGTAACACCCGGTACAGTATTTTTCTTTATTAGTTGAAGAGTTTCATATAAAATCTCCCCAGCTTTTTTCATCTTTTCAATTTCAGATTGTGATTTTATAGTATACATTTTAAATACCTAAAACTTTCATTACACGTTGTGATGTTTCTTCTACTTCTCCGGCACCTACAGCTATTTTTAGCTTGCCAGCATTTTCATAATAATTGATAAGTGGCTGTGTTTGCTTATGATATGTTTCAAGTCTGTTCAATACTGTTTCTGCAGCATCATCAGCTCTTTGAATAACAGGAGATTTGCAAACATCACATATTCCTTCTTCTTTTGTAGGATTGAATACAACATTATATGTTGCACCACAGTTTGTACACACACGTCTTCCGGACATTCTTTGTATAATATCTTCATCTTTTACATCTATTAAAATAGCTACGTCCAGATTAATATTCATTTGTACCAATACTTTATCAAGATATTCGGCTTGAGGAATTGTTCTTGGGAAGCCATCCAAAATAAATCCGTTTGCACAGTCGGCATTTCCCAATCTGTCCTTTACTATTTCCACAGTCAATTCGTCCGGTACAAGTTCTCCTTTGTCCATATATTCTTTTGCCTTTTGTCCAAGAGGAGTATTTCCTTTTATGTTTGCTCTGAAAATATCACCGGTTGAAATATGCGGAATAGTGAGTTTTTCAGAAATAATTTTTGCTTGAGTTCCCTTTCCAGCTCCGGGAGCTCCTAATAATATGATCCTCATTATTGTCACCTCTTTACAATTACTCATAACATTAAGTTTAGGGCTTATGACGTATCATAAACCCCAAACCATTTGCTAACTAATCTAATTTGAAAGGACCTTATTCCAAGAATCCTTTATAGTGTCTCATAAGCATTTGTGACTCGATTTGTCTTACGGTATCAATTGCAACACCAACCAAGATCAGAACGCTTGTTCCTGCAAACCAAACTCCTTGTACTCCTGTAATCCAACCAATGATATATGGGAATATCGTTATAAGAGCAAGGAACAATGCACCAAACCAGGTTATCCTGTTCAATACCTTTGCAATATATTCGGAAGTCGGCTTACCAGGTCTTATACCAGGTATAAATCCACCATTCTTCTTCATGTTATTAGCCAGTTCAATTGGATTGAACTGAACATAAGTATAGAAGAATGTAAATCCGATAATTAATAATGCATAAAGTATTGCATAAGACCAATGACCTGACCAATTCTTTATAAATCCAGCAAATCCGCCAGTTGCATTAGGTCTTGCAAAACCAACAATTGTTGAAGGAAGCATCATGATAGACATTGCAAAGATTATAGGAATAACTCCAGCCCAGTTTACCTTTATAGGTAAATGAGTACTTTGTCCTCCATAAACCTTTCTACCAACAACTCTTTTAGCATATTGTACAGGTATACGACGCTCAGCCTGATTAACCCAAACAACACAAGTAATAACAGCAACGAATACAACAAGTATTCCTAATATTGCTAAAATACCTATTGCACCACTTCCTAAGTTACCCAAAGTGTAGTTCTTTATAATATAGTTAGCCCCTGTAGGACCAGCTGACAATATACCTGCAAAAATCAACATTGAAATACCGTTTCCAATACCGTACTCAGTGATTTGTTCACCAAGCCACATCAAAAATGCTGTTCCGGCAGTAAGTGTAAGTGTTACTGTAATGAAGGTTATAACGTTAAGTCCTGAAATAAGAGCACCTCTTAGACCAATAGTAATGGCTGTAGCCTGTAAGAATGCCAAAATTACTGTTGCATATCTTATCCATTGACCTATCTTTTTCCTGCCCTCTTCGCCTTCCTTTGATAACTGTTCCAGTTTAGGAATAGCAATCGTTAACAACTGCATAATAATTGATGCATTGATATATGGTGTTATACTCATTGCAAATATAGTTGCATTCTTAAAGGATCCACCACCAATGATATCAATAAAGTTAAACAACTGTCCACCCTTTGAGATAAGCTGTGCAAACCAATCAGGGTTCAGTCCAGGAACAGGGATTCTGGATCCTAATCTAAAAATTAGGAGAAGGCCAATAGTTATTAATATCTTTTTCTTTAAATCAGGAATCTTCCAGGAATTCTTAAGTGTATCCATCATTCCACTCACGTTATACCACCTCGACCTTTCCTCCCGCAGCTTCTATCTTTTCAGTAGCTGTTTTTGTAAATTTAGTCGCTTGAACTGTTAACTTTTTAGTTAACTCTCCGTTACCTAAAATTGCTACTCCGTCTATAATCTTTTTAGCAAGGCCGGAAGATTTAAGAAGTTCTTCAGTTACAACTGTACCTTCATCAAAAATATTCAAATCAGATACGTTAACTTCAGTATACTTTTTAGCAAACTCGTAGTTATTAAATCCCCTTTTTGGTAATCTCATATATAAAGGCATTTGACCACCTTCAAAACCTGGTCTAACACCACCGCCGGCACGGGCATTTTGTCCTTTGTGACCCTTACCACCGGTTTTACCGTTACCACTGCCTATACCTCTACCTTTTCTATTAGGTAGCTTTTTTGATCCAGGAGCAGGCTGTAATTCAAATAATTTCATTGACTACACCTCCCTTATATTTCTTCTACACAAACAAGATGTGATACTTTTCTAATCATTCCTCTAATTTGAGGGTTGTCATTTTGTTCAACTGTAGTTCCGATTTTACCCAAACCAAGAGCTTTAACAGTTGCAGCCTGACTCTTAACAGCCTTATTTGTGCTCTTCTTTAGAGTTATCTTTAACTTAGCCATTTAATGTCCCCCCTAGCCCAGAATCTCTTCTGCTGTTTTTCCGCGAAGTCTAGCAACTTCTTCAGCTGTCTTTAACTGAGCAAGACCTTCAATAGTTGCATTAACCATATTAATTGGGTTGTTTGAGCCCAATGACTTCGTTCTTATATCACGAATTCCTGCAAGTTCAAGTACGGCTCTTACAGGCCCGCCGGCAATAACTCCGGTACCTTGTCCAGCAGGTTTAAGTAATACTTTACCTGCTCCAAACACTCCAATTGCTTCGTGTGGAATTGTTGTATCAACAAGCGGAACTTTAATCAGGTTCTTCTTAGCATCTTCAATACCTTTACGAATAGCTTCAGGTATTTCAGCAGCTTTACCCATTCCACTTCCAACATAGCCGTTTTCGTCTCCTACTACTACTAACGCACTGAAACGAAAATTTCTACCACCTTTAACAACCTTTGTTACACGTCCTATATTAACAACTTTCTCTTTAAGCTCTCCTAAAGTGCTGGCATCAATTCGTTGCATGTATTCCCCTCCTTCTCCTTAAAAATCCAAGCCTGCTTCTCTAGCAGCGTCAGCAAGCTCTTTAACTCTTCCATGATAGATATATCCGCCTCTATCAAATACAACTTTCTTTATACCCTTGTCAATAGCCTTAGAAGCTATTAATTTTCCAACCTCTTTAGCTGCTTCCTTGTTTCCGCCGTTAGCAACTTTTTCTTTTAATGCGGCATCAAGGGTTGAAGCGGATACAAGAGTATTACCGGTTGTATCATCGATTATCTGAACATAAATGTTGTTTAAACTTCTAAAAACGTTCATTCTTGGACGCTCAACAGTTCCAGTAATCTTTTTGCGTACTCTCAGATGCTTTCTGAGTCTTACTTCGTTTCTATTTGTCTTATTAATCATTTACTCTCATCTCCTTTCTACTTTTTACCCTTGCCACCAGTCTTACCTTCTTTACGTCTTATAACTTCAGTTTCGTATTTGATACCTTTTCCCTTATAAGGCTCAGGAGGTCTCTTTTCACGAATCTTAGCAGCTACTTCTCCAACTACCTGCTTGTCAATTCCCTTAACAATTATCTTGTTAGGTGCAGGAACTTCAGTTGCAATGCCTTCAGGATCTTCCATCTCAACAGGATGTGAATAACCGAGTGTTAAAACCAACTTCTTACCCTGCTTCTGCGCTCTGTAACCAACACCGTTGATATCAAGAGCCTTCTGATATCCATTGGTAACACCTTCCACCATATTGTTAATAAGTGTTCTTGTTAAACCATGTAGTGATTTGTGCATTTTTAAATCAGATGGTCTTTCAACTACTATCTGATCAGCCTCAACCTTAATAATCATATCCTTGTGGAACTGCTTTGTAAGAGTTCCTTTTGTACCTTTTACAGTCAATAAATTGTCGCCGTCTAGTTTAATTGTTACTCCCTTTGGAACAGCTATTGGCAACTTTCCTATTCTTGACATGTCGTATACCTCCAGTTCTTAAAATTATGGGCCATTTAGTGCCCTTTTCAGACCTTAGAGTATTTTCAAATTCTTAAATAAGAATTTGAAAATACTTTACCTGAGGATTTATAACTTACCAAACAAATGCCAGAACTTCTCCGCCTATACCTTCTACTCTGGCTTTCCTGTCAGTCATTATTCCCTTTGATGTTGAGATTACTGCGATACCGAGTCCACCCAATACCTTAGGTAGTTCGTCCTTTCCAGCATATACTCTCAAACCAGGCTTACTAATTCTCTTTATTCCAGTTATAACGTTTTGCTTATTATTGGTGTACTTTAAGCTAACTCTAAGTACGCCCTGCTTACCGTCACTAATTTCTTCAAAATTCTTAATATATCCTTCTTCCAGCAAAATGTTTGCTATAGACCTCTTGAGGTTGGAAGCGGGTATATCAACTGATTCATGTTTAGCAGAACCTGCATTTCTTATTCTGGTTAACATATCAGCTATTGCATCAGTAATTTGCATATGTTTAACCTCCTTCCAATGATATTACCAGCTTGCTTTTTTAACGCCAGGTATTTGACCTTTGTACGCTAATTGTCTAAAGCATAAACGGCAAATTCCAAATTTTCTAATGTATGCGTGTGGTCTTCCACATATTTTACATCTATTGTAAGCCCTTGTACTAAACTTGGGTGTACGCTGTTGCTTTATAATCATAGATTTCTTTGCCATGCCTTCAATCCCTCCTTAGCTCTGGCTGAATGGCATACCAAGTAATTTTAAAAGCTCTTTAGCTTCTTCATCACTCTTAGCCGTAGTTACAAAAACGATATCCATTCCTCTTAACTTATCAACCTTGTCATATTCAATTTCAGGGAATATTAACTGGTCCTTGACACCCATAGAGTAATTTCCTCTACCGTCAAATGAGTTGTTAGAAAGACCTCTGAAGTCTCTTACTCTAGGAATGGCTACATTAAAGAGCTTATCAACGAATTCATACATTCTCGCGCCTCTTAATGTGACCTTACAGCCAATATTCATTCCCTGTCTCAACTTAAATGCCGCTACTGACTTTTTAGCCTTGGTTACAATCGGCTTTTGTCCGGTAATCAATGTCATATCATTTACTGCTGAATCCATAGCCTTTGGGTTGTCTTTTACTTCTCCGACTCCCATGTTAAGAACTATTTTCTCAAGCTTTGGAATCTGCATGTTACTGCTATATTTAAACTTTTCTTTCAAAGCAGGAACTGCTTCACTAAGATATTTATCTTTTAACCTTGCCATGTGCTATACCTCCTTTCGGCAGTACTATTAACCGTCTTTGTTTTTATCTAATACTATATCAATAATTTCGTTACAGTTCTTACAAGCTCTAGCCTTCTGCCCATTGTCGAGAACTTTCTTTGCAACTTTGGTAGGCTTTCCACATTTATCACAAACCAGCATAACATTTGAACTGTCGATATGTGACTCCTGATGGATAATGCCACCTTGTTGATATTTTCCTCTAGGCTTTTTGTGCTTTGTTGACATATTTACACCTTCAACAAGTACTTGATTAGTAGAAGGATTTACGCTTAATACCTTGCCCTTCTTGCCTCTATCTTTTCCTGAAAGCACAAGAACTGTATCACTCTTTTTTACATGAACTTTGTTTGCCAAATTAAGCCGCCTCCTTCCTTACAATACTTCTGGTGCAAGAGAAAGAATCTTCATGAAATCTTTATCTCTTAATTCTCTTGCAACAGGTCCAAATATACGAGTTCCTCTTGGGTTCTTATCGTCTTTAATTATAACTGCAGCATTTTCATCAAATCTGATGTAAGATCCATCAGGTCTTCTAACGCCTTTCTTAGAGCGTACAATAACGCATTTTACAACGTCACCTTTTTTTACAACACCGCCGGGTGTTGCATTTTTAACAGAAGCTACTATAACATCACCTATATTAGCATACTTTCTCCAAGAACCGCCAAGAACTTTTATACACATAAGTTCTTTAGCTCCGGTATTATCAGCTACTTTCATTCTAGACTGAACTTGAATCATAGTGGTACCTCCTTCCAAAATTTCTGCTCAGACTGCACATATATTATTGTGCCTTTTCAACGATTTCAACAAGTCTCCATCTCTTTTCCTTACTCAATGGCCTTGTTTCCATTACTTTAACTTTATCACCAATCTGGCATGTGTTTTCTTCATCATGTGCCTTTAGCTTATAAGTTCTCTTAACAATTTTTCCGTATAACGGATGCTTTACACTAGTTTCTATAGCAACAACAATAGTTTTATCCATCTTATTGCTGACAACCTTGCCAACCCTAGTCTTTCTTAAAGCTCTTTCAACCAAGTGGAATTACCTCCTTCCGAATACTCGTCTTTGTGATACTATCGGTTGATGTATTACAAAGAACATAACTGACGTTATTCATTATGGTTAAGGTTTTTCAATTACTTTAGCAAATAGCTATTACTTGTTATCGCTAAGCTCTTTTTCCCTTATTATTGTTTTAACTCTGGCAATGGATTTTTTAACATCCTTAAGTTTCATTGGGTTCTCAAGCTGATTTGTAGCAAGCTGAAATCTAAGCTTAAAGAGTTCAGACTTTAATTCGCCCAATTCCTTGTTTAATTCAACAATATCCTTTTCTCTGATTTCACTAGCTTTCATTTGCTTCACCACCCATTTCTGTCTCGCGGGTTACAAATTTACATTTAACCGGAAGCTTGTGCATAGCGAGTCTTAATGCCTCTCTAGCTGTCTCTTCAGGTACTCCCGCAATTTCAAATAATACTCTTCCAGGTTTAACTACTGCAACCCAATATTCCGGTGAACCTTTACCACTACCCATACGAGTTTCAGCAGGTTTCTTTGTTACCGGCTTATCCGGGAATATTTTAATCCAAACCTTACCGCCACGCTTGATGAAACGAGTCATTGCTATTCTGGCAGCCTCAATTTGGTTGCTTGTTATCCAAGCAGGTTCTAAAGCCTGAATTCCGAACTCACCATTGCTAACAAAGTTACCTCTGGTAGCTTTTCCGGTCATTCTACCTCTGTGAACCCTTCTATGTTTTACTCTTTTGGGCATTAACATTACTTAACCCCTCCTTCCGCTTTTCTGTCTCTCTTAACAGCAGGAAGAACTTCTCCTTTGTATATCCATACCTTGACACCAATTTTACCATAAGTTGTGTTTGCTTCGGCAAAACCATAGTCTATATCAGCACGAAGTGTTTGAAGTGGAATAGTACCGTCATGATAATGCTCAGTTCTTGCTATTTCTGCACCACCAAGTCTACCTGCACACGCAGTCTTGATACCCTTAGCACCAAGTTTCATTGTTCTTGACATAGCCTGCTTCATTGCTCTTCTGAAAGATATACGTTTTTCTAGCTGTGACGCGATGTTCTCTGCAACTAGCTGAGCATCCATTTCAGGAACTTTAATCTCAGTGATGTTAATCAGAACGCTCTTTCCTGTCATTTTTTCTATTTCTTTTCTAAGTTCTTCAATACCTTGGCCACCCTTGCCTATTACAAGTCCTGGCTTTGCAGTATTTACATTAATCTTGACCTTATTTGCTGCACGGTCAATCTCAATTCTAGAAATGCCTGAAATATAAAGCTTCTTCTTTATGAAATTTCTTATTTTCACATCTTCAACAAGATAGCTGCTAAAAGATTTGTCATTAGCATACCATTTTGTATCCCAATCTTTAATAATTCCAATTCTTAATCCATGAGGATTTACTTTCTGGCCCATTACTCAACCTCCTTCTCGCTTATTCTCTTTCCTTTACAACCAATGTTATATGGCTGGTTCTTTTTTGAATTTTAAATGCTCTACCTTGAGCACGTGGCATAATTCTCTTTAATGTTGGTCCTTGAGTTGCAAAAGCTTCTGCAATAAAAAGGTTATCATGATTCAAACTATTATTGTTAACAGCATTTGCTTCTGCTGATTTAAGAAGCTTGTACAAAACCTCTGATGCAGCCTTAGGTGTAAATTTGAGGATACCATAAGCCTCATCTATACCCTTATTTTTTATCAAATCCAGTACGATTTTAACCTTTCTGGATGATATACGTGCATATTTTAAAACTGCTCTTCCTTCATCTTTACCGATTCCGAGAACTTTTCTCTCTTTCTTAGTAAGAAGTGCAGGCTTATTTGACTTAGTATGCTTAGCATTTTGTTCAGCCAAAATCTGATCTTTATTCTTTAATAGCTCCTCTTTGGACAATACTTTTTTCTCCAACTGAATAGCCTCCTTTCAGTTCTAATCTTAAACTTTTAGTTTAAAAAATCTTTTACCTTAGAGAAGAAGACTTCTCGTTACCGCCATGTCCCTTGTATGTTCTTGTTGGTGCAAATTCACCAAGCTTATGACCAACCATTTCTTCTGTTATATATACAGGAACGTGCTTCTTTCCATCATGAACAGCAATTGTGTGTCCAACCATCTGAGGGAATATAGTTGAAGCCCTTGACCAGGTCTTGATAACTTTCTTATCATTTACTTTATTCATTTCTTCAATCTTCTTAAGCAATGAATCAAGCACGTAAGGTCCCTTTTTAACTGATCTACTCATTATTCTAAAATCCTCCCTTCGCCGCCATCTCGTAGGATTTGGCGGAGCGGTTAAACCGCTCTTACTTCCAAATATCCCGATATATTACTTTTGATTTCTTCTCTTAACAATAAACTTATCTGACTTGTTTTTCTTCTTTCTAGTCTTCAAGCCAAGAGTTGGTTTACCCCAAGGTGTAACAGGACTTGGTCTACCGATAGGTGATTTACCTTCTCCACCACCGTGAGGATGGTCAACCGGGTTCATAACAACACCGCGGACTGTAGGTCTGATACCCATCCATCTTTTTCTACCAGCCTTACCAAGTGACACGTTTTCGTGTTCAAGATTACCAATCTGTCCGATTGTAGCTTTACAATTGATTCTAACCATACGAACTTCACCTGAAGGAAGTCTAACCTGAGCATATTCGCCCTCTTTAGCCATCAATTGAGCAGAGTTTCCTGCAGCTCTAACCATCTGGCCACCCTTACCTGGCTTAAGTTCAATATTATGAATTAATGAACCTACAGGGATATTTGTAAGAGGAAGTGCGTTACCTGGTTTGATATCCGCAGATGCTCCTGACTCAACAATATCGCCAACACTTAATCCTACTGGTGCAAGAATATATCTCTTTTCACCATCTAAATAGTTAAGAAGCGCAATATTTGCAGTCCTGTTTGGATCATACTCGATTGTAGCAACCTTTGCTTTGATTCCATCTTTGTCTCTCTTAAAATCTATAACTCTATATTTTTGTCTGTTACCGCCGCCTTGATGACGAACAGTAATCCTACCATAAGAGTTTCTTCCTCCATTTTTCTTCAGAGGTTCCAGTAATGACTTTTCAGGTTCAACTTTCGATAAATCTGAATAATCCATTCCTGTCATAAACCTTCTGGATGGAGAAGTAGGACTATACTTTTTTAATGCCATCTCTTCTCACTCCTTTTATAACCTGGCTTAATTACTGAGCAACGCCAAATTCTTCAATGCTATTTTTATATTTCTTATTATTTGTTACAGTCTTGCCGCCCTTTGCTAAGTATTCAACAGGCTTTGGATCAGTATCAATCTTAACGATTGCCTTTTTCCAAGCTGGACGTGGTCCTTCGTGAACACCTGTGCGCTTGATTTTACCTTCAAAGTTCATGGTATTAACTTGTAATACCTTAACGCTGAATAATGCTTCAACTGCCTTTTTTATTTCGGTTTTTGTTGATTTTACATCAACAATAAAAGTGTACTTACCAGCACCTATTTCCATATTACTTTTTTCAGTTATATATGGCTTTATAATTATGTCTTGTGGCAATCTCATTATGCGTACACCTCCTCAACCTTTTCAACAGCATCCTTAGTTATAATAAACTTATCATATTTCAATATATCAAATACATTAAGAGTATTTACGTATGCTGTCTTTATTCCTGGTATATTTCTAGCAGACTTAACAATGTTTTCATTCTTTGAATCTATTACTATCAAAGCACTTGAATCAACTTTCAAATTGTTAAGCACACCTACCATTGACTTAGTCTTAATTGCTTCCAATGTCAAAGCATCCAGTACAAAAATTTCATTTCCTGAAACCTTTGATGTCAATGCTGACTTCATAGCAATACGCTTTACTTTCTTTGGCATAGTGTATCTGTAGCTACGTGGCTTAGGTCCTAATACTATACCACCTTTAATCCACTGTGCTGAACGGATACTACCCTGTCTTGCACGACCGGTTCCCTTTTGTCTCCATGGCTTCTTACCGCCACCTCTAACTTCACTTTTGGTTTTTGTCGACTGAGTACCTTGTCTTTTATTTGCTAACTGATTTACTACTACTGCGTGAAGTACTTCATTATTTACTTCTGCACCGAAAACATTATCGCAAAGTTGAATATCTCCAACTACTTCACCTTTCATGTTATATAAATCAACCTTTGGCATGTGTTACTTCCTCCCTTCACGTTATTATTTACCGGATTTAACCGTACTTTTAATAACAAGCAATCCACCTTTAGGTCCTGGAAGAGCACCTTTTACAAGAATAAGGTTTCTTTCTGCATCAACTCTAACAACTTCAAGATTTTGAACTGTAGTGTTGTCCATACCCATATGACCTGGTAACTTCTTGCCCTTAAATACTCTTGCCGGATTGGTGTTTGCACTCATGGAACCAACTCTTCTGTGGTACATTGAACCGTGAGTTTTAGGTCCACCTTTTTGGCCGTATCTCTTAATAGTACCCTGAAATCCTTTACCCTTTGAAAGGCCACTTACGTCTATTTTATCTCCAGATTGGAACATATCCTCAGCCTTAATTTCCTGACCGACTTCATAGCTTGATATATCTTCCAGTCTGAACTCTCTAAGATACTTCATTGGAGCAAGCTTAGTCTTGCTGAACTGACCTAAAGCAGGTTTGCTAAGTTTCTTTTCCGCAACCTTTTGATATCCAACTTTTAAAGCATTATATCCGTCAGTTTCAACAGTCTTCTTCTGAACAACTGTTAATGGGCCTGCTTCTACAACTGTAACTGGTATAACCAAACCATTTTCATCAAATATTTGAGTCATTCCAATTTTCTTACCTAACATTGCTTTTTTCATTAAAATTACCTCCTATGGTTATTGGTTCATATTTTCTATGAACATGACCTACTACTAACACTTAACATTGTAGACTAGCTTGACATTTATTACTTTCAAATATTGAAATTATAATTTAATCTCAATGTCTACACCCGCTGGAAGATCCAGCCTCATTAATGCGTCAACAGTCTTTGGCGTTGGTAGAACTACATCTATCAATCTTTTATGAGTTCTCATTTCAAACTGCTCTCTTGAGTCCTTGTATTTATGTGGAGCTCTTAAGATTGTAATAATCTCTTTCTCAGTAGGAAGCGGTACAGGTCCTGAAACCTTTGCGCCTGTCCTCTTAGCAGTTTCAACGATCTTCTCAGCTGACTGATCAAGCACCTGATGATCGAACGCCTTTAGTCTGATACGTATTTTCTGTTTGTTTGACATACATAAACCTCCTCGTACGTTGGATTTTGTCACGTACAACAAGTTTTGTCTGTACACTATGCCGGGTGTTTCATAACGTTTTATATAAAAACCCAGGATCGTTCTTATCCTAATTGGACAAACTTAACCTGGGCATTTAAAGCGATTATATTACACTTCAAAATGTACAGTGACTTGTCGCCCGGTTTCTTGAATCGGACATTCTCAGCAAAAGTTACCTATTTCTATGAATAGCAATCTCCTGCGTCATCGTATGCCACGCCACAACATTCAATATTTTACTACATATTTTTTATATTTGCAAGTGGTTTTAAAATATATTTTTACTTTACTTGCACATTTTTTTGATTATGTAAAAAAACCTCAAGCTATGAGCTTGAGGTTTTCATATAAATCTGGCAGAGACCTACTTTCCCGGGCCGTTTCCAGCCAAGTATTATCGGCACTGAGATGCTTAACTGCCGTGTTCGGTATGGGAACGGGTGTGGCCATCTCGTCATTTCCACCAGAAGATTTATTAGGTACTTTGTACCTTCAGAACTGATTAATGTTATCCTTTTAAGAAGATGTGAAGCTCTCTCATTGTCTAGTTTTAAGACCTTTTACTTTTGAATACCTGTTTTCTTTGGGTCAAACCCTCGACCTATTAGTATCAGTCAGCTTAACACATTACTATGCTTACACTCCTGACCTATCAACCATGTAGTCTACATGGGGTCTTACCTATTGCTAGTGGGATATCTCATCTTGAGGTGGGTTTCACGCTTAGATGCCTTCAGCGTTTATCCCTGCCGAACTTGGCTACCCAGCTGTGCCATTGGTATGACAACTGGTGCACTAGAGGTTCGTCCATCCCGGTCCTCTCGTACTAAGGACAGATCCTCTCAAATATCCTGCGCCCGCGACAGATAGGGACCGAACTGTCTCACGACGTTCTGAACCCAGCTCGCGTACCGCTTTAATTGGCGAACAGCCAAACCCTTGGAACCTGCTACAGCTCCAGGATGCGATGAGCCGACATCGAGGTGCCAAACCTCCCCGTCGATGTGGACTCTTGGGGGAGATAAGCCTGTTATCCCCAGGGTAGCTTTTATCCGTTGAGCGATGGCAATTCCACTTTCATACCACCGGATCACTAAGCCCTACTTTCGTACCTGCTCGAGGTGTCTCTCTCGCAGTCAGGCTACCTTATGCCTTTGCACTCGTTGCGCGATTTCCAACCGCGCTGAGGTAACCTTTGGACGCCTCCGTTACTCTTTGGGAGGCGACCGCCCCAGTCAAACTGCCCACCTGACAGTGTCCCTAGACCAGCTTATGGTCTCAGGTTAGAGTTCCAGTACTTTTAGAGTGGTATCCCAACGTCGACTCCATGATGGCTGGCGCCACCACTTCTCAGTCTCCCACCTATCCTGTACAAAAAATACCGAAACCCAATATCAAGCTACAGTGAAGCTCCATGGGGTCTTTCCGTCTAGTCGCGGGTAACTTGCATCTTCACAAGTACTACAATTTCGCCGGGTACGTTGTTGAGACAGTGCCCAAGTCATTACGCCATTCGTGCGGGTCAGAACTTACCTGACAAGGAATTTCGCTACCTTAGGACCGTTATAGTTACGGCCGCCGTTTACTGGGGCTTAAGTTCATGCCTTCGCTTGCGCTAAGCAATTCCCGTAACCTTCCAGCACCGGGCAGGCGTCAGCCCCTATACTTCATCTTTCGATTTAGCAGAGACCTGTGTTTTTGATAAACAGTTGCTTGGGCCTATTCTCTGCGGCCTCAATCTCTTGAGGCACCCCTTTTCGCTAACTTACGGGGTCAATTTGCCGAGTTCCTTAACAACGCTTCTCCCGCTCGTCTTAGGATTCTCTCCTCACCTACCTGTGTCGGTTTGCGGTACTGGTACCTTTAATCTGGATAGTGGTTTTTCTCGTCAGTGTGGAATCTGTCACTTCGGTACTTGTTTTCCCTCCGCATCACGTCTTCGAAACATCCGGCGGATTTGCCTACCGGACTATCTACCTCGCTTGCACGATCTTTTCCAGCTGATCGCTTGACTTATCCTCCTGCGTCCCCACCTCTCTCATATCGATTAACGGTAGTACAGGAATTTCAACCTGTTGTCCATCACTTACGCCTTTCGGCCTCAGCTTAGGTCCAGACTTACCCTGGGCGGACGAACCTTCCCCAGGAAACCTTAGGTTTTCGACGGTAAAGATTCTCACTTTACTCTCGCTACTTATTCCGGCATTCTCACTACTGCTTCGTCCACAAGTCCTTTCGATCTTGCTTCAACCTACAACAGTAAGCTCCCCTACCACCCTCGTACATCCAATACTACTGCTAATGGCACAAGTTTAGCTGTGGGAATTTGACGAAATGTTTTGAATCATTTTTGATATGTTACATTTCGTGAAATTACCTCATCGCTTCTTAATTTATTTAGCAATACTATTGGATGTACGCTGATCCATAGCTTCGGTACACAGTTTAGCCCCGGTAATTTTCGGCGCAGGCTCACTCGACTAGTGAGCTATTACGCACTCTTTGAATGAGTGGCTGCTTCTAAGCCAACATCCTAGTTGTCTTAGCAAGCCCACATCCTTTTCCACTTAACTGTGATTTTGGGACCTTAGCTGATGGTCTGGGCTGTTTCCCTTTTGACCATGGGACTTATCTCTCATAGTCTGACTCCCAAGTAACATCATTACGGCATTCGGAGTTTGATAGGGTTCGGTAACCCGGTAAGGCCCCTAGCCCATTCAGTGCTCTACCTCCGTTTGATTTTCCCTTGAGGCTAGCCCTAAAGCTATTTCGGGGAGAACCAGCTATCTCCGAGTTCGATTGGAATTTCTCCGCCACCCACAGCTCATCCCAGACCTTTTCAACGGTCATGTGGTTCGGTCCTCCACGAGATTTTACTCCCGCTTCAACCTGTCCATGGGTAGGTCACCCGGTTTCGGGTCTATAGCATGCAACTTGACGCGCTTTTAACACTCGGTTTCCCTTCGGCTCCGTACCTTTAGTACTTAACCTTGCTGCATACAATAACTCGCCGGACCGTTCTACAAAAAGTACGCTGTCGAGCTTTAACGCTCTTCAACTGCTTGTAAACATAGGGTTTCAGGTTCTCTTTCACTCCCCTCCCGGGGTTCTTTTCACCTTTCCCTCACGGTACTGCTTCACTATCGGTCACCAGTTAGTATTTAGCCTTGGATGGTGGTCCACCCTGCTTCCCACGAGGTTTCACGTGCCTCGTGGTACTCTGGATACTAGCCTGCCTCTTAACATTTCGCTTACGGGACTTTTACCCTCTATGGTCTCAGCTTTCCAGCTGCTCATTCTGCTATGTCTTGAGGATCATTATGCTAGTCCACAACCCCGAAAGATATTGCTATCTTTTGGTTTGGGCTCTTCCGCTTTCGCTCGCCACTACTTACGGAATCTCTTTTTGATTTCTACTCCTGTTGGTACTTAGATGTTTCAGTTCCCAACGTCTGCCTTCGTAACACTATGTATTCATGTTACGATGACCGAGTGTTTAACTCGGCCGGGTTTCCCCATTCGGATATCTACGGGTCGATGGCTATTTGCGCCTCTCCGTAGCTTTTCGCAGCTTGTCACGTCCTTCATCGCCTTCTGGTGCCAAGGCATTCACCCTATGCTCTTAGTAGCTTGACCTCTAAAATTGCTATAAGCTTCGCATTACTGTGTCAGGCTTCCCTCCTGCGATGCTCATTTACCACCGTAAACTCCGCTTCTCGTCGGTCGCCTTCCTTGTACTGCTTGCTTCTATCAATTTTTTATCGAATATCTTCGATTGATCAGATTCTCAATGTCAATTACATCGTAATTGAACTAAAGTGATTGTCTTAACCTATCAATGAGTTAGTTTCCTAAGAGTTGCATGTTTCCAACGTAAACTGCTTTACGTGTTTAAAGGATTTCTCCTTTTCACATGTTACCCTTATTACTTTTCAGAAAATACATAATTAATTATATATCTCTTGTCTTCTCATCTTCTTAAAACGTATTTCAAACTCTCGTTTGAAACGCATTCTTTGAATAACATTATTCAGTTCTCAAGGTACAAACCTCGCAGTTGTTTGTGTTGCCACACTGACTGCGGAGTTCCTATTATACCAGTTTCAATTATCATGTCAACTGGTATTTTATACTAAACTGTTACAGTTTAGTATGGTGGGCTCAAATGGAATCGAACCATCGACCTCACGCTTATCAGGCGTGCGCTCTAACCATCTGAGCTATGAGCCCATCAATAATTAAAACACCATATTACTATTATCAATAGTTACATGGGCTTTGAAAACTAAACAGTGATTGTAAAGAAACTCTAAGATAATGATTTTCAGTCCAGCGAGCTTAGCTCAAGCCTTCCTGTCATTTATCTTCGACC